>JAFMQY010000209.1 GCA_017354415.1 Nocardioides sp. | reverse complement strand
CAGCCGGCCGGGGCGGCGCAGGAGCTTCACTCGGTGGCGTCGCCCTCGGGAGCAGCCTCCGCCTCGGCGCCCTCGGCGGCCTCGCCCTCGACGCCCTCGGCGGCGGCCGGAGCCTCGACAGCCTCCTCGGCCTCCTCGTGCACGATGCCCGCCTCGGCCTCGGCCTCGGCCAGCTCGGCCTCGAGCTGCTCGGCGGTCTGGGCCTGGGTCACGTTGACGACGAGGGTCTCGGCGTCCGTGAGCAGCGTCGTGCCCTGCGGCAGCTCCAGAGCGGAGGCGTGGATCTGGGTGCCGACCGCGGCGCCCTCGATGGAGACCTCGATCCGCTCGGGAATGTTGGTGGCCTCGGCCTCGAGCTGGACCGTGGCCTGCTCGGTGACGACCAGAGTCTCGGGGGCCGCGTCGCCGACCACGTGCACCGGCACGTCGACGGTGACCTTCTCGCCGCGACGTACCGCCACGAAGTCGATGTGCTCGAGCACGCGACGGATGGGGTCCACCTGGACCTGCTTGGTCAGCGCGAGCTGGCTGGAGCCGTCGATCTCGAGCTCGAGCAGCGCGTTCGCGCCCCCGTGCTTGAGGGCCATCATCGTGTCGTGGCCCGGCAGGGTCAGGTGGATCGGCTCGTTGCCGTGGCCGTACACGACGGCGGGGATCTTGTGGTCTCGGCGGATGCGGCGGGCCGCACCCTTGCCGAACTCCGTGCGCAGCTCGGCGGTGATCTTCTCAGCCATGCGTCGTACTCCTCGTTGCTTCTCTGCTCATGGGCAGTCGCGAGGAGCGACCGCCATCGGTTCCGGGGCCAGGGACGAGGAACGCCGCGCGACCGGGTCAGCGCGGCGTGGGAGAAGCCGCCCTGTCGATCACGGACACCGGGCCGACAGGATCCTCGGGGATCTGGCCGGGCTCCCTCGCCGAGGCAACTGTTCGAGTCTAGACAGCGCATGCGGGACGGGGCCAATCCTGAGTCACGCACGCGGTCGGAGGGGCGCGCGCCGGCGCCGTCTCGTGACGGGTCACCCTGGTCACAACGGCATGGTGACCTCCCCCGGCCCTCCCCTAGGGTCGGACGCGTGTCCCTCACCTACACCGAAGCCCGCGCCCGAGCAGGGCGGATCTCGAAGGTCACCTACGCGATCGACCTCGACCTGAGGTCACGCGAGACGTTCGGCGTCCGGACCATCGTGACCTTCGACCTCGCGGACCCGCGAGACACCACCTTCCTCGAGCTCGCCGGCGCGCAGGACCTGCGGCTCCGGGTGAACGACGCTCCGGTCGAGTCACCGGCGTACGACGGCACCAGGATCATGTTGCACGACCTCGCGCCGAGCAACGAGGTGGTCGTGGAGGCGCGGGTGCCGTACGTGAACGACGGCGACGGGATGCACACGGTCACCGACCCGGCGGACAAGGCGACGTACGTGATGGCGTACGCCGGGATGGACCTGGGCCACCGGGTCTTCGCGTGCTTCGACCAGCCCGACCTCAAGGCACCGATCACGCTCACCGTCACGGCGCCCGACGACTGGACGGTGGTCGCCAACGGCCGCCCCGTGGACGGCCGCGAAGTCAGTGGGGGCACCTGGCAGTTCACGACCACGCCGCCGATCTCGACGTACCTCTTCACGGTCTGCGCCGGTCCCTGGGCTTCGCGTACCTGGGAACACGCCGGGCTTTGCTTCGGCTGGCATGCCCGGGCGTCGCTGGCGGCAGAGCTCGACCGCGACTTCGAGAACCTCCGCGAGGTCACCGAGCAGTGCTTCGACTTCTACACGTCGACCTTCGACGAGCCGTATCCGTTCGACTCCTATGACCAGGTGATGGGCCCGGGGCACAACTGGGGCGCGATGGAGACGCCGGGCTGCGTCACCTTCCGCGACGAGTACCTCCCGCGCCACGAGCCTGACGCCGGCGAGCTCGTCGAGCGGGCCATGGTGATCGCCCACGAGATGGCGCACATGTGGTTCGGAGACCTGGTGACCATGAAGTGGTGGCAGGACACCTGGCTCAACGAGTCGTTCGCGGACTTCATGGGCTACCACGTCGCGAACGAGATCGGGGTCCGCGGCTCGTGGCCCGACTTCTCGCTCAACCGCAAGCCGACAGGGTTCGCCGCGGACGGGCGGCGCTCGACCCACCCGATCGCCGAGGACGCCGAGCACCTGGTCGACGTCGACACCGCGTTCACCAACTTCGACATGATCACCTACGCCAAGGGTGCGTCCGTCCTGCACCAGCTCGTGACCTGGCTCGGCTGGGACACGTTCGTGAAGGGCACGAACGTCTACCTGACCCGCCACCGGTTCGGCAACGCGGAGCTCGCCGACTACCTCGAGGCTCTGGACTCGGTGACGGACCGTGACGTGCGTGGCTGGGCCGAGGCCTACCTCCGGACCACCGGCTACGACACGATCCGGGTCGGCCGGGTCGACGCCGTACCGGTGCTCGAGCGTGAGGGCACCCGGCCCCATCGGTTCAGCGTCGCCGGGCTCACCGGGTCGTCGGTGACAGGGACTCGGCTCGTCGACCTCGAGTCCGAGAGCCTGCCGCTCCCAGAGTTCGCCGGGGCTCCGGTGATCCCGAACGCCGCCGACGAGGCCTACGCCGCGGTCCTGCTCGACGACCTGTCCTGGGACGCGGCCGTCGAAGGCCTCTCGTCGCTGCCGGACCCGTTGCTGCGAGCCGTCACCTGGACGAACGCCTCGAACCGGGTCCGCTCCGGCCTGGCGGCGGTGGGCGACTACCTCGCGATCGTCGAGGCGCACCTCGGAGCCGAGACGGATCCGGTGGTGTTCGACGGCGTCCTGCGCCGGGTGATGAACCAGGTGCTGCGGCAGTGGACGGCTCCAGAGGCGTACGCCGACGCCCAACGGGTCGTCGCCGACGTCTGTGCCTCGGCGCTCACCGCGGGCGACACCGACCGCGGTCTCGCCGCCATGCGCCGGCTGGCAGAGACCACCACCGACGTCGCTCTGCTCCGGCGCTGGCTGGACTCCGGTGAGGCCCGGCCCGGCCTCGAGGTGGACCGGGACACCCGCTGGCTGGTGGTCCGTCGCCTCGTCGTGCTCGGTGAGGCGGGTGTTGACCTGATCGAGGCGCAGGCCGCGGCCGACCTCTCGTCCAGCGGCCACCAGGCCTCGCTGACCGCGCTCGCGAGCCGCCCGGAGACTGCCGCGAAGGAGGACGCCTGGGGCCGGATCGTCGACCCCGCGGTCTCCAACCGCGACTTCGAGGCGCTGGTCACGGGGCTGTGGACACCCGGGCAGGAGGAGTACTTCGCGCCGTACGTCGACCGCTACCTCGAGGCAGGTCCCGCGATCGCCGCCCGTGGCCAGGCCTTCGCGCAGGAAGTGGCGTTCTCCGCCCCCCGCACCCCGATGGCGCTGGACCGGCTCCAGCGGTTCCGCGACGACCTCGAGGCCGCCGCCGACCGCACCGACAACACCGTCCTCCGGCGCGGATGGCGGGACATGGTCGACGACTACGACATCGCCCTGCGTGTGCGTCGTGCTGTGACCGTGCAGTCGGGCCCGAGGGACGAGGGCGCGGCGTAGCGCGGGCAGGTTGCCCTTCGAGACGCCTCGTTCCTCGGCTCCTCAGGAACCGAGAGCGACGCGACGGAGCCACGAGGGCGCGCGAGCGCGTCGAAACCAGCGGGGGCACGTCGCCCTGTTTCGAGACGGTCGCAGAGCGACCTCCTCAACCAGCGGTGGGCACCGTTCCCTGGGTTTCGAGACGGTCGCAGAACGACCTCCTCAACCTGCGGGGGCACCGTTCCCTGGGTTTCGAGACGGTCGCAGAACGACCTCCTCAACCTGCGTGGGCACCGTTCCCTGGGTTTCGAGACGGTCGCAGAGCGACCTCCTCAACCAGCGATGGGTCTCAGGCCTGACCGTCGAACATCTTGGTGACCGACCCGTCCTCGAAGACCTCTTTGATGGCCTGCGACAGCAGCGGCGCGATCGACAGACAGGTCAGCTTGTCGAACCGCTTGTCGTCGGGGATCGGCAGGGTGTTCGTCACCACGATCTCGGTCACCGCGCTGTTCTTCAGACGGTCGACCGCCGGGCCGGACAGGATCGGGTGGGTCGCGGCGATCACCACGCCGGCAGCTCCGTCGCGGGCGAGTGCCTCGGCTGCCTGCACGATCGTGCCGCCGGTGTCGATCATGTCGTCGACCAGCACGCAGATCCGGCCACGGACGTCACCGACGACCCTGTTCGCCACCGTCTCGTTCGGACGGTCGATGCGGTGCGTCTTGTGGATGAAGGCCAGCGGTGCGCCGTCGAGCCGCTGCGACCAGCGCTCGGCGACCCTGATCCGGCCCGCGTCCGGGCTGACCACCGCGAGGTGCTGGCCGCCGTACTTCTCCTTGACGTACGACGCCAGGATCGGCAGCGCGAACAGGTGGTCGACCGGCCCGTCGAAGAAGCCCTGGATCTGGTCGGCGTGCAGATCGACGGTGATCAGCCGGTCGGCACCCGCCGTCTTGAACATGTCGGCGACGAGCCGGGCCGAGATCGGCTCGCGACCCCGGTGCTTCTTGTCCTGGCGCGCATAGCCGTAGAACGGCATGACCACGGTGATCCGCTTGGCACTGGCGCGCTTGAGCGCGTCCACCATGATCAGGTGCTCCATCAGCCACTCGTTGATCGGCGCGGTGTGGCTCTGGATCACGAAGGCGTCGGAGCCGCGGACCGACTCCTCGTAGCGGACGTAGGTCTCCGAGTTGGCGAACTCATACGCCTGGGTCGGCACCAGCTCGATCCCGAGCCCGGCGGCGACCTCCTCGGCCAACTCAGGGTGAGCCCGTCCGGAGAAGACCATCAGGTGCTTCTTGGTGGTCCTCTTCGTCTTGGAGCTCACAGGTCAGGATTCTCCCTCATCCCCGCTCGATTTCCCCATCGCCGCCGTTTCGCGCTCGGCGGCCTCGCGCGGGACCCGGCGTTCGAGGTTGCGCTGCGGTCCCCCGGAGACGGCGAGAGCACCGGGCGGCACGTCCCGGCGTACGACCGCGCCGCCGCCGGTCATCGCCCCGTCGCCGATCGTCACCGGAGCCACGTAGGTGCTGTTGGCCCCGCCCTTGACGCCCTTGCCGACGGTGGTGTGGTGCTTGTGGGTGCCGTCGTAGTTGGCGAAGATCGTGCCCGCTCCGATGTTGGTGCCTTCACCGATGTCCGCGTCGCCGACGTACGACAGGTGCGGCACCTTGGCACCGGCGCCGATTCGCGCGTTCTTGGTGCCGACGAACTCCCCGATCTTGCCCTTGGGCCCCAGCACGGTGCCCGGGCGCATATGTGAGTACGGCCCGACGTTCGCGCCGTCGCCGACCACGGCGAGCTCCCCGTGCGCCCGTACGACTCGCGCGCCGGCGCCGATCTCGCAGTCCTTGAGCGTGGTGTCCGGTCCGATCACGGCGTCCTGCGCGACGGCGGTGGCCCCGAGGAGCTGGGTGCCGGGGAGCAGGATCACGTCGGGTGCGAGCGTCACGTCGGCGTCGATCCAGGTGCTGGCGGGGTCCATCACGGTGACGCCCTCGCGCATCCAGCGCTCCACGATCCGGCGGTTGAGCTCACGGCCGAGCTGGGCGAGCTGGAGCCGGTCGTTGACACCCTCGGTCTGCATCCAGTCGTCGATCCGGAACGCCCCGACGGTCAGCCCCGCGTCCCGGGCGAGGCCGACGGTGTCGGTGAGGTAGTACTCCCCCTTGGCGTTGTCGTTGCCGACCTTGGGCAATGCGTCGACGAGGAACTCCGCGTCGAAGGCGAGGATCCCGGAGCTGATCTCGTGGATCGACCGCTCGTCGGCGGTCGCGTCCTTCTCCTCGACGATCGCCTGGACGTCGCCCTCGTCGTTGCGCACGATCCGGCCGTATCCGAACGGGTCGTCGACGACCCCGCTGAGCACGCTCACCGCGCACTGCGCGGCTTCATGCTCCTGCGCGAACGCCCGCAACGACTCTCCGCGCAACAGCGGGGTGTCCCCGGCCGCGACCAGCACCGTCCCGGACGTCGTACCCGAGGCCTCCAGCGCGATCCGTACGGCGTGCCCGGTGCCTTGCTGGTCGTCCTGGACCGCGAGGGTGATGCCGGGCATCAGGGACTCGATGTGGGGACCGACCTGCTCGCGCTGGTGCCCGACGACGGCCACGACCCGCGTCGGGTCGAGCGCCTGCACTGCGGCGAGGACGTGTCCCACCATGCTGCGGCCGCCGATCTCGTGCAGCACCTTGGCCGTCTTGGACTTCATGCGGGTCCCTTCACCCGCCGCCAGCACGATCACGGTGAGGTCCGTCGACATGGGTCCAACCTAATCCCCGGGCCCTTCGCCGCCCCATCCTCCCGAAGGCTGATGACAGCGAGCGGCTCCCCGGGTAGGAGTCGAACCTACGTCGCTAATCCTGATTCAAAGTCAGGCGGGCCCTGCCGGCAGACCAACCGGGGAATCCGCACAGCGTAAGGGCCCGCCTGGCGGGGCGGCACGTCCGGCCCGGCAGACCAACCGGGGAATGAGGAAACCCTAGGCCCGCCTGGCGGGGCGGCCCGTCCGGCCCGACAGACCAACCGGGGAATCCGCACAGCGTAGGGCCCTCCGAGCCAACCGAGTCGTCCGCCTCACAGGCACCTCTAGGGCGTGTCTCCTTATTGACGAAGCCAGAGGGTGATCGCGCGCAGGACGACGCCTCCTCGGTAAACAGCGGCGAGCTTGTCGTAGCGGGTGGCCAGACCACG
>JAFMQY010000208.1 GCA_017354415.1 Nocardioides sp. | reverse complement strand
GCGCGCCCCTGGCTCACCGCGAGCACGTCCTACGCCCGGGCACTGCGGGCCCTGGAGCTCCGCTCCGAGCTGGGCGGGGACGCGACGTACGACACCGAGGAGCACCTCGCCGACCTGGTGCTCGCGGCCGACCGCGATGCCGTGGCCGACCTGCGCACGCGGGTGCTCGCGCCGCTGGAGAAGCTGCGCCCGGCGACCCGACAGAAGCTCGCGGAGACCCTGCGCGCCTGGCTCCTCCACCAGGGACGCCGCGATGACGTGGCCGCCTCGCTGTACGTGCACCCGCAGACCGTGCGCTACCGGATGGGCCAGATCCGTGAGCTGTACGGCGACCGGCTCGAGGACCCGGACACGGTCCGCGACCTCACGATCGCCCTGGCGTGATCAGCCGGCCGAGTAGGCCACCTCGCCGCCGACGAGCGTGAGTGACACCGGCATCTGCCGGAGCTGGGCCGCTGTCTCGGCGGTGTCACCGAGCTGGACGAGCGGGTCGTCGTCCAGCAGCACCAGGTCGGCCGGCATCCCGGCGTGCACGCTCCCACGACCGTCGACGCTGGCGGCCAGCGCCTCACGCGGGGTGAGTGCCTGCTCCGGGTGCCAGGCGGGCCGTTCGTCGGCACTGCGGTGTACGGCGGCCGCGATCGCGAGCCAGGGGTCGAGCGGCGAGACCGGCGCATCGGAACCGAGAGCCAGCTGGACACCGGCGTCGAGCATCCAGCGGAAGGGGAAGCAGCGCTCCGCGCGGTCGGGCCAGACCGTCTCGGCCACGTCGCGGTCGTCGAGCAGATGGGCGGGCTGGACGCTTGCCCGGAGCCCGAGTCGTGCCATCAGAGGCAGCGAGTCGCGCCGTACCAGCTGGGCGTGCTCGATCGACCCGACCGCGCCGGTGACGTCGTACGCCGAGAGGGCCTCGCGCAGCGCGCGGTCACCGATCGCGTGCGTCGCGACCTCGAGCCCGTTGCGGTGCGCGAGGTCGAGGAGCCCGGCGAGCTCGGCGTTGGTCTGGTTCGGCGCGCCGTAGCCGGAGCCGTCGGCGTACTCCTCGCAGCACCAGGCCGTGCGGGTGTTGAGCGAGCCGTCGCTGATGATCTTCAGCGGGCCCATGGTGATCGCCTCCGGGGAGCCGGGGAGCACGTCACCGGTGCGCAGGCCGGCCGCGATCGTGGCGTCGAGCCCGTCGGCGTACGTCGCCACCCGGACCCGAATCGGGGACTCGCGCGCCTCCCAGTCGACCGCCGTCTGGCCGCGCTCGAGGTCGACGATGCCCGTGATACCGAGGGCCGCGGCCTGGTCGAGGGTGCGCCGGAACGCGGCCGGTGCGAGGTCCGGCTCCACCACGACGTCGAGCCGCAGGTTGGCGTCGTACCACTCGTTCTCGGCGACCACGCCCTCCCGCGGCGGGAGGCCGAGCCGCTCGAGGGCGCGCGAGTTCAGCCAGGCGTGGTGTCCGTCCCCGGCGATGAGGACGACCGGTGAGTCGGGCGCGACCTCGTCGAGCATCGCGACGGTCGGCTCGCTGGTCCACAGCCCGAGTCGGTGCCCGACGCCGACCAGCGGTCCTGGGTTCTCGCCCAGGTGGTCGCGGACCACGGCGACGGCGTGCTCGGGGGACTCGGTGCCGGTGAGGTCGAGCCGCTGCGCCTTCGCGACCCACGAGGCGAGGTGGACATGGTGGTCCCACAGCCCCGGGACCAGCCAGCGCCCGTCCGCGTCGTACTCCTCGATCCCGAGCGGCCGCTCCAACCCGTGCCCGATGTTCTGGACCATCCCCTGTTCGACTACGACATCGGCAGGCCCCGCCCATCCCGGCCCGTGACCGAGCTCGACGATCCGGCAGTTGCGGAGCACGAAGTCGACCACGCGCTCACCGTAATGGGGCGTGGCCGGGTAGTCCCTGACGAAACGGTCGTCAGAAGGCCGGAATCTCGACAGTTTCGTCAGGGACTACCGGCTCCAGGCGATCGCTTGTGGAGAACGGGTCAGATGTGGCGGCGGGACTGGACGACACGGAAGCGGGAGGCGACGTAGGCGCCATCGGTGTACGTCGCGTTGGCGGCCGGGTTGGCGCCGGTGCCGTGGAAGTCGGAGTAGGCCGCGGACTGGTTCACGAAGACTCCGCCGAGGAGGTTCTCGCTCAGCGCGACCCCGGCGTCCAGTGCGGCGTCGCGCATCCGGTCGATCACGGCGTCGGAGGTCGAGTAGACCGACGCGGTCATCGCGCCGCGCCGCTGCACCGTGTCACGGAACAGCCGGATCGACTCGTCGGTGTCGGCAGTCGCGATCAGGTAGGCGACCGGCCCGAAGCACTCCGTCTCGTAGACGTCGGAGTCGGCCGCGGTGAGGCCGATGATCGTGGGCGTTCGCACGGTCGCGTCGTCGTACGACGGGTGCTGCACGTCGCGGCTGGCGACGTACACCTCGCCCCGCGACCCGGCCGCCTCGAGCCGTTCGAGGACCCCGGCGTTCACCACGCCACCGAGGAGCTCGACCGCGCGGGCGTCGTCGCCGAGCAGCTTGTCGAACGCCGCGCCGATCCCGGCAGCGACCTCGGCCGGCGTCTTCGGGCCCTCGTCGGTCTCGATGCCGTCGGCCGGCAGGTAGACGTTCTGCGGGGCCGTGCACATCTGGCCGGTGTAGAGGGCGAAGGAGAACGCGAGGTTCTGGCACATTCCGCCGAACGACGACGTCGAGTCGATCACGACGGTGTTGACTCCCGCCTTCTCGGTGAAGACCACAGCCTGGCGGGCGTTCTGCTCCAGCCACTCACCGAACGCGGTCCCGCCGGTGTAGTCGATCAGCTTCACCTCGGGCCGCAGCGCCAGCGACGAGGCGAGCTTGTCGGTCGCCTCCTCGGCCGCCAGGGTCACGAGGTTGCGGTCGAAGCCGGCCTCGGCGAGCACCTCCTGGCAGACCTGCACGGTGATCGCCAGCGGCAGCACCGCCGACGGGTGCGGCTTGACGACCACGGCGTTGCCGGTCACCAGCGAGGCGAACAGCCCGGGCCAGGAGTTCCAGGTCGGGAACGTGTTGCACCCGATCACCAGCGCCACCCCGCGCGGCACCACGGTGAAGGTCTTCTCCATCTTCAGCGTGACCTTGCCCGGCTTCTCCCACACGGCGGTGCGCGGCGTACGCGTCATCTCGACCCACGAGTAGGCGATCGACTCGAGCGCCCGGTCGAGCGCGTGCGCGCCGCCGGCCTGGAACGCCATCACGAAGGCCTGCCCGCTGGTGTGCTGTACGGCGTTCGCGAGCTCGAAGACCCGCGCATGCAGCCGGTCGAGGATCTCCAGGCACACACCAGTGCGCGCCTCCGGGCCGGCGTCGCGCCAGGCCTTCATCCCGGCCTGGGCCGCGGCGAGGAGCGCGTCGACATCGTGGGCGCGCGGGTACCTCACGCCGAGGTCGAACCCGAACGGCGACCGCTCGGTGCTGACCATCCCCTCACTGCCCGGGGTCTCGAGCGGGAACGCCTGTCCGCGCCAGGCCTCGAACGCCGCGTTGCCCTCGCTGGCCGCGCTCTCGCCGTACACCCGTGGCGACGGCGACTCGTCGTACGCCGAGTAGAACTCCCGCGAGGCGCAGGCGGCCACCGCTGCGTCGAGCTTCTCGCGGTGCTTGTCGAGGTAGGCGGTGGTCATGCAGTCACCTTGTCGCGAGGGCGCACCTGAGGCAAATGGCGCCGGTCTGAGCCGCTCCGGGCGCGGGAGACGCCACGGGTGGGTCCGGGGGGCCATGGGGGTGCGGCACCGCTCGGTAGGTTGTGCCGCATGAGCAGGCGAGGACTTCTGGTCGCGCTGCTCTGTGGTGTGCTCGGGATCGGCCTCGGGATGGTCGTCGCGTTCGCTTCCCAGCCCCGCACGTCGTACTCCAACGACGCCCACCCGATGTCGGCGGTCTCCCCCAGCGTCCCGATCGACCCCCGCGCGACGCTGCCGCCACCCGCGCCGGACATCGACTACCCACCACTGCGTCCCGACCTGGCGCTCCCGCCCCCCGTGCAGACGATCGGCAACGAGCTGGCCACCTGGCACTACCACATCCCGCAGGGCTGGCAGGCGTACGCCGTGTGCTCGACGCCCACCGAGTGCCCGCCGCCAATGACCACGGACGCCAAGCTGACTCCCCAGCAGTTGGCCACCCAGCCCGAGGTGCGGTTCCGGCCCGCAGACGAACCCCTGGTGGGCGGCTACAGCCTGCGGGTGAAGATCCTCGACAACACGCTCGGGCTCAACCCGGGCCAGATGGTCAGCACCAAGATCGAGGGCTTCCAGCAGAGCTTCGAGAACCAGGACTTCTCGCTCCTCCACCAGACGCCCACGGCGGCGTACTTCACCTTCCGCGACAGCGAGAACCATCTGCGCTACAACTACTTCCAGTGGTTCGCGGCCCCACCATCGAACGCCGCGACCCTGGAGATGTCGGTTGCCGGCCGAAAGGTCGACAGGCCGGGTCTGAGGGCTCTCTTCAACCGCTTCGCCGACAACGTCATCGGGACGAACCAGCCGCTCAAGCCGCCGAAGAGCCCGGGGGCCACGCCGAGCAAGAACCAGATCGGCTGAAGGTCGCCTAACCGAGCGAGCCGCGCGTCCGCACCGAGGAGAGCACCTCCTCGGCGGTCTGCGCGTCGTCGCTTCGCACCTGCACCCACAGCAGCGTGTTGCCGCTGACCCGCACCGCGCGCTCGATGATCACGCCCGGGCACCCGGTCGAGACAGCGGTCAGCGTCGGATCGCCCTCGGTGTTGCTCCGGGAGGTGCCCAGGTGAGCACACGAGGGGTGCTGTGGCAGATTCTTCGGGAGCTTGTCCTCCGGCATCAGCCCGACGAAGACGCCCTGGCCGGACGTCCGCCAGTCGCCACTGTCGCCCACCGAGAGGGCCGACTGGCTGAATGCGGAGTCGGGAGGCATCCAGCCGCTGAGTGAAACGTCCTGGGCCCACGAGCGGGGAACCGTCACCGACAACGTGCCGTCGTCGTCGGTGAACGTCACGTTCTGGTGCGTGCCACGCCAGGCCGCCCAGCCGGCCAGACCTCCACCGATCAGCAGCGCGCCCGCGAGCACTGCTGCCGGCCACCGCCTGCGCGTGCGTGGTGGTATCGGCTCCGGGAGCTCCTCGGCCCCGGGCACGAGTGAGGGCTTGTTGCCCGGCTGCGTGGGACCGGGGTCCACCGGGACCCAGCGCTGGGGCAGCGAACCGACCCCGACGTCGCCGAGCCCTTCGCGCAGCGCGGCGACGAAGGACATCACGTCGGGGAACCGGTCCTCGCGGTCGGCGGCGAGGCCACGGCGTACGACGTCCTCGACGGCCCGCGGGAACGGTCGCTCGTCGGTCGACATCGGCGCCGGCGGCTCGGGGTGGGCTGCGGCGGACAGCGAGCTGTGGGAGTACGGCGGGCGGCCGGTGAACAGCAGGTAGGCGAGGGCCGCGAGCGAGAACTGGTCGGCCCGCGCGTCGAGATGCTCCCCTTGCGCCTGCTCCGGCGCCACGAAGGACGGCGTCCCGGCGATCATCGTCAGCCGCGACGACACGTCGAGCGCCTTGCCGAGCCCGAGATCACCGACCATCGCCCGCACCCGCTGGCTCTGCTCGACACCGTTCCGTGCGTCCACGGTCCGGAAGAGCACGTTGGCCGGCTTGATGTCGCGGTGGAGCACGCCGCGCTCGTGCAGCGCCTGCAGCCCTTCCCCGACCTGCCGCAGCACCTCGCAGGCCTGCGGGACGGTGAACGAGTCGACCTCGAGCCGGTCGGCCAGCGTGCCCTGGTCGGCGTATGTCATCACCAGGTAGGGGCGGTCGTCGTCCAGCGACCCCGCGTCATACACCGTGACGACGTGAGGCGACTCCACCTTGCGGAGGAAGCGGCCCTCCTCGATGAAGCGCTGCCGGACGTGCGAGTCCTCCGTCCAGTTCTCCGCCAGCACCTTGACGGCAACCGGAGAGTCCAGCTGCTCGTCATAGGCAAGCCAGACTGTGGCGAAGCCTCCCGAACCGATGCGCCGGCGTACGGCGTAGCGGCCGAGACGGGCGGGCATGGACACCCCGGCATTATGGTGCAGGCACGCAATCCGCCCTCAGGGCGGGACGGCGATACAGAAGGACGGGCATGACCCGAGAGGAACTCACCGCGGACGACGTCGACGAGCTCGCCCGACGCGCCCAGGGCGGCGACCGCGACGCGCTCGAGCAGCTGCTCGCCGCGATCCGCCCGCGGTGCCTGAACGTCTGCCGCGGCGTCCTGCCGTACTCGTCCGACGCCGAGGACGCCTGCCAGGACGCGCTGATCAACATCGCCAACAAGATCGGCTCGTGGGGCCGGCAGGGGCGGTTCACCACCTGGATGCACGTGGTGGCGGTCAACAGCGCGCGTACGACGTACCGGCGGATGAAGAACCAGGCGCTCGCCAGCGACGTGATTCCGCTCGAGAAGCCCGACCCGCGCACCACCAGCGTCATCGCCGGCACCCGGCTCGACCTGCTGGACGCGATGGAGGAGATCGAGCGCGACCATCCCACGTTCGTCGAGCCGCTGATCCTGCGTGACGTCTACGGCATGGCGTATGAAGACATCGCGCAGCAGCTCGGCGTGCCCCTCGGCACGGTGAAGGCGCAGATCCACCACGGCCGCAGGCTGGCCCGGCCGCTGCTCCGCGGGAACGAGTGATGCGCCGGACGGCACCGGCCCTGCTCCTCGCCCTGTCGCTGGGCCTGTCGCTCGGGCTGACCGCCTGC
>JAFMQY010000317.1 GCA_017354415.1 Nocardioides sp. | reverse complement strand
CCGGCGGTCGCGCCCGGACCAGGCGCGTGGGCACCCGGGGCCGTGGCACCTGGTGTGTGCGCGCCAGGGACGGTGCCACCCGGTGCGTACGACGGGCCGGTCGACGTCAGCACGGCTCCGCTGCTGCCGGAGGCGGCGTGGGAGGTGCTTGACGGGACCGAGCCGCCCGGGACGGACGAGCCGCCACCGCCGCCACCACCGCCGGTCGTGGCGCGGGGCTGACCGTGGATGCTCTCCATCACCGAGATGGCGTGGGTGTACTGGGTGTCGACCTTCTTCGTCGCCTCCTGCGACTTGGTCTCCCGGTCGGCGATGGCCGAGGCGTAGCTGCTCTGGGCCGCGTTCGCCGCGCGTTGACGGTCGTGGAAGTCCGTGGCGGACTCACCGAACTTCTGCGTGGGGTCGGCCGGCGGCGATGCGGGAGCGTTGCCGAGCTGGGCGTGAGTGGACTGGGCGTCCTGCAGCGCGTCCCCCGCGTCGCCCAGCGCCGCACTGGCGCGCTGCATCTCGGCTGCCTGCTTGCGGACGTTGGCGGCGACCTTCTCGAACGCCTTGACCGCGGCCGGTCCGGTCTGGGGGCCGAACCGGTTCATCAGGTGGGGCTTGGCGCTGTCCAGTGCCATCGCCAGGTGCTCGAGCACCTGCTGCCCCTGCGCCCAGGTGTGCGCCGAGTGCCGGATGTTCGCGACGTTGCCGCCCGCGACATAGGTGTCGAGGCGGACCTCCTGAGGGCCCTTAGGCATGGGTGCCCCCCGCCGGGTGGTAGTAGTGGTTGCGTTGGTGGGTGTGGGCGAAGTCCGCCGACCGGGCCAACGCGTCGATCGCGCTGTGCCGCTTGCGCAGGTCGCTCGCGCTCTGCGTGTCGGCGCTGTCGACCGCCTTCTGGAACGCCTGCAGCCCCAGCCGGAACGTGTGCAGGTCCTCGAGCACGGCGGCCAGGGTGTCGGCGACCTTGGCGTGCGCCAGGCTGTGGTGGTACCCGAGAGACCCGCCCACGGCGGACTCACCGAAGACCGTCTGGCTCACGTGCATCGTCTCGAAGCCGGAGTTGGTGACCTCGTCGGAGTTCCGGGTCAGGTCCGCGCTGATCGTGTGGATGATCTCTTGGTCGACGTGCAGCTCGTGGAGCTCGTTGCCCAGGCTCGCCACCTGGTCCAGTGAGAAAAGCATCGCTTCCGCGCCCTCTTCCTCGTCGTCGTCCGGCCGAGGGGCAAGCCCCCGCGAGCCGCGCTTGAAACTGCCGCAGCGGAGATCCCGACGTCTACGTCGCGATCCCCGCCGGGCCTGCTGCTGGGTGGTGCGTCGGAGGCTGCCTCAGATGTCGAAGGAACGGGCGCCACGGGCATCGGCCGCGCGGTACTCCGCATTGGACAGGGTCACCTGCTGGGAGGTGCTGCGGAGCAGGTCGCGCATCTCGTTGATCGCGCCGTCCCAGCGCGCCTTCGCGACCGTGTAGGCCTGCTGGGCGTCACCGATCCAGTTCGACCG
The DNA here is from genome assembly GCA_017354415.1 of Nocardioides sp. GTDB lineage: Bacteria > Actinomycetota > Actinomycetes > Propionibacteriales > Nocardioidaceae > Nocardioides. Next base: position 970 of record JAFMQY010000317.1, on the reverse strand, counting down.
CAGGGGGTTGAGCTCCTGCTCGAGGTGGTTCATCCGCGCGTCGATCTTGTTGACGATGTTCATCAGGTCGTCGGCCGCCTGGTCGAGACCCGCGTGGTTGACCTTCAGTGCGTCGAGTTCCATGGGTTGACTCCTTCCTGCCGTCGCCGGTGCTCAGCCGAGACGCTGCTGGTTGCGAGCGAAGGCGCTCGACTGGGTGTCGTCGGTGGTCATGTTGTCCTTCTCGGTCGAGCGCAGGGAGGCCTCGAACTGGTTGAGCGCGTTCACGATCGTGCGCTGCTTCTCCGACCACGCGTGACCGAGGGCGTTGAACGCGTTGCCACCCTGGCCCGCCCACTGGACCTTGGCGGCGTCGATGTGTTGGACCAGCTCGTTGTTGAGGCGGTCGAAGTCGTGCTTGGCCTCGGCGACCATCCCGGCAGCGGCAGAGAGTGTTCCCTGGCCCTGTCCCATTTCCTGTGACGACATCTGGTCGTCTCCTTCCTCCGGCGCGGCGAGAGGCCGCGAGAAACCTGTGTTCCTTGTCGTGCGCGATGCCCGAGTCCTTCAGCCCGAACCGGACAGGCAACGTCTACCCCGAGCAACACCCCCTAAACATCACGACGTCATTTCCCACACCTGGCGGAAGACCCCGCTCGCGACGAGGACGGCGGCGAGCGCCGCAGAGCCGCACAACGCCTCGGCGACCTCGGCTCGTCGCGACCACCACGCGCTGCGCCACCCGCGACCGGTGGCCAACGCGACGATCACGACCACCACCCCGAGCCCGACCGTCGCAAGTGACAGCGCCAGCAGCTGAGCATCCGACATCCGCGGGAAGGCGTGCGCCGCGAGCGACAGCCAGCAGGCCAGCCCGGCGAGCCGCAGCAGCAACCGGGCGGCCGGATGGCGATAGCTGCGTCCGGCCAGCAGCAGACCGGCCCCCACCAACGCCACCTCGACCCTCGCGCCGACCCGGTCGACCGGCAGC
>JAFMQY010000207.1 GCA_017354415.1 Nocardioides sp. | reverse complement strand
CGACAGGGCGTTGGCGGCGCACCACCCGGCGAACACGGCGACGCCCGCGGCGATCGCGCACCACAGCACCGCGAGCGGTCCCGTCCCGGCACCCTCCTGTCTCCGTGGCCCGGAGCTGGACGAGGCGGGCGCCGCGCGGTGTACGCCGGCGGTGGCCACCAGGATGTCGCCGGTGTCGACCCCGAGCTCGGCGAGCGACGCCGAGGCGAGCAGCGAGCGTCCGGCGCGCGAGTGCAGCAGAGGGATCGCCGTGAGCCCCGCCTGGGCGGCGTACTCGCGTGCGACGTCGATGACGGCGACCCCGGACGGCACCACGAGATCCAGCGCACCACCGGGCCCGTGGACGGTGACGGCCAGGACGTCGGCCGTGGGCCGAACCCGTCCCTGCCTCATCGTCGTCCCCTCGTCGTACCCGATGACGCCGAGCCCCGCCTCGACCCCGGCAGACTAGTCCCTGCCACCAGGTGTGCCTATCATGCGCGCGAAAGCTGACACGATCGTTCTGGGGAGAAGCGTGAGCACCACCCTGCGCGGCGGCCGCGCCGAGCAGCCGCAGCTGCCGACCGGTGAGATCGTGATCCAGCCGCCTCCCGAGATCGAGGAGGCCGAGGGCGCCAGCGGTGTCCTGATGAACGCGATCCCGATGCTGGGCAGCCTGGGCTCGATCGTGCTGGTCGCCACCATGGGCAGCTCGACGCCCGGGGGGCAGGGACGGAGCTTCCTGGCTGCGGGCATGTTCCTGTTCGCCACGCTCGGCTTCATCGTGGTGCAGCTCGACCGGCAGCGGAAGCAGCGCGCCCAGACGGTCACCGGCACTCGCACGGAGTACCTCCGCTACCTCGGCACGGTGCGCACCATCGCGCGCGAGGCGGCGGCCCAGCAGCGGGCGGCCCTGCTCTGGCAGCAGCCCGATCCCGGCACCCTGCCCGCGCTGGCCGAGGAACGGTCGCGCGTCTGGGAGCACGGTGTCACCGACCCGGAGTTCCTGCAGGTCAGGTACGGCGTGTGCAGCCAGCCGCTGTCGCTGGAGCTGGTGCCGCCGGACTCTGCGCCGATCGAGCGGGTCGACCCGGCCGCCGCGTCGGCACTGCACCGGCTGCTCGCCGTACACCGGGTGCAGCCGCACCTTCCGGCCGCGGTGGACCTGCGGGCATTCGACCGGATCGAGATCTGCGGCAACGAGGAGGAGGCACGGTCCCTGGCCCGGGCGATGATCTGCTCGGCCGCGGTCTTCCAGTCACCCGAGCACGTCGCGATCGCGGTCCTCGCCTCCGAGAACTCGCTCGCCCAGTGGGACTGGGTGAAGTGGCTTCCGCACGCCCTTTCCGCACAGCACTCCGACGCCGTCGGCCCGCGCCGGATGGTGTCCACCAACCTCGCCGACCTCGCCGCCCTCCTCCCTCCTGATCTGTCCGAGCGGCCGCGATTCGGCGCCGACGAGCGGGCTCCTGACCCCCATCTGTTGCTGGTGGTCGACGGTGGCGAGCTCCCTCCGGGCAACCACGTGATCCCGCCCGACGGACTGCACGGTGTCACCGTCCTCGACCTCCCCACCCGGTGGGACGAGCTCCAGGACAGCAGCCGGTTGCGGCTGCAGATCCACGGCGACGCGGAGCTGGTCGACGGGCGGCCACACCTGAGTGCGCTGCGGCTGCGTGAGGCGCCGGTGCGGGCGGTCGCCGACCAGTGCGACCTGGCCACCGCGGAGGCGCTGGCCCGCCGGCTCGCACCGCTCCACGTCGTCACGTCAGGAGTCGACGCCGAACCGTTGAGCGCCGGCGAGATCGCGGGCCCGTCCGACTTCATGGACCTGCTCGGGCTCGGCGACGTACGCCGGTACGACGCGGCAGCCGCCTGGCGCACGCGTCCGGCCCGCGACCGGCTGCGGGTGCCTATCGGGCTCGGCGACGGGGGCGGCGTGATCCATCTCGACCTCAAGGAGTCCGCACAGCAGGGCATGGGTCCGCACGGGCTGGTGATCGGTGCCACCGGGTCCGGGAAGTCGGAGTTCCTCCGCACCCTGGTGCTCGGCCTGGCGCTGACCCACTCGCCCGAGCAGCTGAACATGGTGCTGGTCGACTTCAAGGGCGGCGCCACGTTCGCCGGGATGTCCCGGATGCCCCACGTCTCGGCCGTGATCACCAACCTCGCCGAGGAGCTCATCCTCGTCGACCGCATGCAGGACGCGCTGTCTGGCGAGATGGTGCGGCGACAGGAGATGCTGCGCGACGCCGGCAACTACGCGTCCGTCCGCGACTACGAGCGGGCTCGCGCTGCCGGTGAGGACCTGCCCCCGCTGCCGTCGCTGTTCATCGTGGTCGACGAGTTCTCCGAGATGCTGTCCGCGAAGCCGGAGTTCATCGACCTCTTCGTGGCCATCGGGCGCCTCGGCCGCTCGCTCGGGCTGCATCTGCTGCTGGCGTCGCAGCGACTCGAGGAGGGCCGGCTGCGCGGCCTGGACTCCCATCTGTCCTATCGGGTGGGGCTGCGCACCTTCTCGGCCCAGGAGTCGAGGTCCGTGCTCGGCGTGCCGGACGCCTACGAGCTGCCACCGATGCCGGGACTCGGGTTCCTCAAGCCCGACCAGTCGACTCTCCTGCGGTTCAAGGCGGCGTACGTCTCGGGGCCGCCCTCCAGCGGGCGGAACCGTACGACGGCCCGCGACGATTCCGGGCACGTCCAGGAGATCCTGCCCTGGACGATCGCCGAGGTGCGGGCCCAGCCGCGCCAGGAGCCGGTGCTCCGGGCCGAGCCGGACCCCGAACCGGAGCCCGCACCGGCCGGCGAGAACCGTACGCTGCTCGACGCTGCTGTGGCGAGGATGGCCGGCGTGGGGCCGGAGGCACACCAGGTGTGGCTGCCTCCGCTCGACCTCCCGGACACCCTCGACGAGCTGATGCCCGACCTCGACATCGATCCCCGGCTCGGCCTGGTCTCGCCGCAGTGGCGCGCGCTCGGCGGCCTCACGGTGCCGCTCGGCACGGTCGACCGGCCACGCGAGCAGCGTCGCGACACCCTCACCGTGAACCTGGCCGGCGCGAGCGGACACGTCGCCGTGGTCGGCGGCCCCCGCGCCGGCAAGAGCACGCTGCTGCGGACCCTGGTGACCGGCCTGTCGCTGGTCTCGACGCCGCTGGAGTCGCAGTTCTTCGTGCTCGACTTCGGCGGCGGCACCTTCGCGGCGCTCCGCTCGCTCCCGCACATCGCGGGCGTCGGGACGCGGTCGGAGCCGGACGTCGTACGCCGGATCGTCGCCGAGGTGAGCGGCATCGTCGACCGGCGCGAGGCCTTCTTCCGTGCCGAGGGCATCGACTCGATCGAGACCTACCGCAGCCGTCGCGCCCAGGGCCGCGCTGACGACGGGTACGGCGACGTGTTCCTGGTCGTGGACGGCTGGAGCACCTTGCGCGCCGACTTCGACGACCTCGAGCTCGACCTTCAGCAGCTCGCGTCGCGGGGCCTGACGTTCGGCTTCCACCTCGTGGCCGCGACCTCCCGGTGGGCCGACTACCGGGCGGCAGTGCGCGACCTGATGGGCACCCGCCTCGAGCTCAAGCTCGGCGACCCCATGGACTCGGAGATCGACCGCAAGCTGGCCATGCTGGTCCCCCCGTCCCGGCCCGGACGCGGCCTGGTACCGGGCAAGCTCCACTTCCTCTCGGCACTGCCGCGGGTCGACGGCGACCCGGACGCCGGCACTCTCGGCGACGGCGTCGAGCTGATGGTGAAGCAGATGTCCGATGCGTGGCCGGGCCCGGCCGGCCCGAAGCTGCGACTGCTTCCGGAGCGGCTCACCGTCGCCGACCTGCATGCCCAGGCCGGCGAGGAGGAGCTCGGCCGGCGACTGCTGCTCGGCGTGAACGAGAAGGAGCTGGCCCCCGTCGGTCTCGACCCCGACGCCGAGCCGCACTGGCTGATCTTCGGCGACGGGCAGTCGGGCAAGAGCACAGCGCTGCGCACCTACCTGCACGAGGTGATGCGAACCCGGACGCCGAAGCAGGCACAGCTCGTCGTCGTCGACTATCGCCGGTCGCTGCTCGGCGAGGTCCCGGACGAGTATCTGCTCCACTACCTCACCTCTGCCGCGCAGGCCACACCCACGCTGGCCGACCTCGCGTCGTACCTGGAGAACCGCATCCCGGGCCCGGAGGTCACACCGGAGCAGCTGCGGCAGCGGTCGTGGTGGACGGGTGCCGAGGTGTTCGTCGTGGTCGACGACTACGACCTGGTGGCCACCACCCAGAGCTCGCCGGTCCAGGCGCTGCAGCCGCTGCTCGCCCAGGCGCGCGACGTGGGTCTGCACATCGCCGTGGCACGTCGTTCCGGCGGCGCCTCACGGGCGCTCTACGAGCCGGTCATCCAGGCGCTGCGCGACCTGGCCATGCCGGGGCTGGTGCTGTCGGGCAGCCCGGACGAGGGTGCCCTGATCGGCAACGTCCGGCCGGCGCCCGCGCCCCCCGGCCGAGGTCGGCTGGTCACCCGCGACCGCGGCGTCGAGGTCGTCCAGCTGGCCTGGAGGGAACCCTCGCTGTGAACCCTGCTCCTCACGGGGCCCGTCGTACGGCGTGGCTCGTGCTGCTGGGCTGCCTGGCCCTCGCCGCGGTCGGATGTGGGGGCGGCTCGTCGGCCCCCTCCGCCGACCCGGCGTCGCAGACCTCCGCGTCGTCGTCCCTCACAGCGTCGCCCTCGCCCACCGCCCCGTCCTCACCCACGCCACCCGCGGTCAAGCCGGCCTCCGGCCGAAAGGTGTCGCTCGAGGCGTTCACAGCGCGCACGCCGCAGGGCTTCGACTACGACAACAGCCTGGCCAAGGAGGTCGTGTTCTCCACGTCCCGCGACTTTCGGCAGAACCTCGAGTACAGCGACGTCACGATCTACCCGGGCACCAGCAACGCCTTCGCCGCCCGGCTGTCGATCAAGAACAGCACGTGGAACCCGAAGCCCTCCGTCGCCCCGCAGGTGACCATCGACGGCGCGAGCTTCTACCACCTGACCGGGCCCGTCGGGGACGGCGTACAGCTGGACGAGTACGGCTCCGTACAGGGCTCCCGGCTGATCCAGATCTCCTTCGAGCTCCAGGGGACACGGGCCGCACGCAGGCACCTCGTCGACTCCGTTCTGGCCACGGTCCACCTGAAATAGCCGCTGATCGCTCGGCCATAGGCGCCGACACGCCGTGCGTAGACTCCGGGGCGTGATCTTCAAGCGGGTGGGGGACGGGCGACCGTACCCCGAACACGACCTCTCGTCGAGCGCCTGGGCCACGCTACCGCCGCGCCAGGTACGTCTCGACGAGCTGATCACCACGAAGGACACCCTGCGGCTCGACACCCTTCTCGACGAGGACTCGACGTTCTACGGCGACCTGTTCGCCCACGTCGTCCGGTGGCGTGGCGAGCTCTACCTCGAGGACGGGCTCCACCGCGCACTGCGGGCGGCACTCCAGCAACGGCACGTGCTCCACGCCCGGGTGCACGACATGACGGACGCGTAACCGGGCCATGACCAGGCATGTCAAGACCGCGCTGACCTTGGCGTTCCTGGTTGCCCTGCTGATCTTCGGACTGGCGTGGGGCTGGTCGGCGATGACCCAGCCGTTCCCCAAGAGCGCACCCGTGAAGGCCTGCTACCCGACGCTGCTGCAAGCCGGCGACCGGGTCTCGGCGCCCAAGGTCACGGTGAGCGTGTTCAACGCCAGCCGGCGAGTCGGTCTCGCCGACCGCACGATGTCCGACTTCCAGGACCAGGGCTTCGGGGCGGGCGACGTGGGCAACGCCCCCAAGAAGGCGACGGTTCGCTACGCCCAGGTCTGGAGCGGGGACCGGTCGCGCCCCGACGTCCGTCTGGTCGCGAGCCGGCTGGGACACCACATCCTCATCGCCCGCAAGCACATCCGCGCGCCTGGTGTCGTCGTGGTCGTCGGAGCGCAGTTCCAGCATCTGATCCCGGGCAGGTCGTCGGTCAAGGTCACCCGGACGACGACGATCTGCTCGCCACCGACGGGCTGACACCGCGGCGGTTCACTCCCCCAGCCAGCGCCCGAGACGGCCATGGGCTGAGACCGTGCGGAGCCTTTGCACGGTTGGTTCGCGCAACCCGCGTGGCGTGACGACCAGGAGGTCATCGCCGCGTCGGAGGACGGTACGGCGTTCCGGCACGAACGGCGTTCCCTCACGCACCACCATCGAGACCAGGGACCCCTCCGGCAGCCGGAGCTCTCCCACCTCGACGCCGTGCAGCTGCGACACGGGGCTGATCGTGACCTGCAGCAGGTCCGCGGCGACCCGCTCGAGCGGCGCGACCTCGAGGTCGAGCGACCGCGGCTCGAGCTGCCGGGTGACGCCGAGCCGTCGGGCGACCAACGGCAGGGTCGGAGCGGTCAAGAGGGTGAGGATCACCACCATCACGAACACGATGTCGAAGAGCCGCTCCGAGTCCGTCACGCCCTTCGCCAACGGGATCGTCGCCAGCACGATCGGGACCGCGCCGCGGAGGCCCGCCCACGAGACGAAGGCCAGCTCGCGCCAAGGCATCGGCTGTACGACGGAGCTGACCAGGACCGTGAGCGGCCGGGCCACGAAGGTCAGCAGCACACTGACGGCCACCGCGAGCGCCACCACCGCCCAGGTGACCCGGCTGGGACTGAGCAGCAGCCCGAGCATCACGAACAGCCCGATCTGGGCCAGCGAGGCGAAACCTTCGGCGAACGAGCGGGTTGCCATCCGGTGCGGCAGCTCGGAGT
>JAFMQY010000206.1:4063-6746 GCA_017354415.1 Nocardioides sp. | reverse complement strand
GCGGCGACCCTGCCTGTCTCGCACAGCGCGCGCCACGCCCCGCACGTCGGCGGCGGCGCGCTGGCCGGGACCGAGCGCGCGGCCTCGCGCTACGTCGCGATGCTCAGGTCCGGTCTCTCGGAGTCCCGCCACCACCCCGACGTCCGACGGGTCCTCCTTCTGACCGGAGCCATGGTCGGGTTCACGGCGTACGACGAGTACTTCCCCCTCGTCGCCCGCGATCACGGAGTGGCGACCTCGACGGTGCCCGTGCTGATCGCGGTGACGGTTGCCGGCCAGGCGGTCGGCACCGCGCTGGTCGGGCGGACCGCACCGTGGACCGGACCGCGCGTGGGCGCGACCCTGGGCATCGGAGCGGTGCTCGTCTCCCTCGGTGCGCTGGTCACGCCGTACGCAGGCTTCGTCGCCATCGCCGTGGGCTACGGCATGCTCAACAACGCGATGCTGGTCGGGGAGACCCGGCTCCAGGACACGATCACCGGCCCCGCCCGGGCGACCGTGACCTCGGTGCTCGGCCTGATCGAGGAGGTCGTCGCCCTTGTCGTGTACGGCGTATTCGCCGTCGCGTCGCAGGCGCTCGGCTTCCCGACGCTGGTCGCTCTGCTCGGCATCCCGGCCGTCCTGGTGGCGTTCGCGGTCGCCCGCCGGCTTCCGGACCGCCAGGTGGGCGGCGTCGAGGATTCTGCGGTTCGCGTCGCCGAGTCCTAGCCTGACCGAGACGCGGTCGCAGACCGGCGGCCGGGAGAGCGGGAGGCACACGCATGGACTTCAAGGTCGCGGACCTTGGCCTGGCCGAGTTCGGCCGCACCGAGATCACCCTCGCCGAGCACGAGATGCCCGGACTGATGGCGATGCGGGAGCGTTACTCCGAGAGCAAACCCCTGGCAGGCGCCCGGATCGCCGGCTCGTTGCACATGACGATCCAGACCGCCGTCCTGATCGAGACCCTGGTCGCGCTCGGGGCCGAGGTGCGCTGGGCCTCCTGCAACATCTTCTCCACCCAGGACCACGCGGCCGCGGCGGTCGTCGTCGGCCCGGAGGGCACCGTCGACGACCCGCAGGGCGTGCCGGTGTTCGCCTGGAAAGGCGAGACCCTGGAGGAGTACTGGTGGTGCACCCAGCAGATCCTGCGCTGGCCGGGCGGCACCAAGGCGAACATGATCCTGGACGACGGCGGTGACGCGACCCTGCTCGTCCACCTCGGCGTCGAGGCTGAGAAGAAGGGCGAGGCGCCCGACCCCGCGACGGCGACCAGCCACGAGCAGCAGGTGGTCTTCGACGTCCTCCAGGCCTCGATGCGTGAGAGCAGCGACCGGTGGACCCAGATCGCGGCCGACATCCGCGGCGTCACCGAGGAGACCACCACGGGTGTCCACCGCCTCTACGAGCGGATGAAGGAGGGCTCGCTGCTCTTCCCCGCCATCAACGTCAACGACTCGGTGACCAAGTCCAAGTTCGACAACAAGTACGGGTGCCGGCACAGCCTCGTCGACGGCATCAACCGCGCCACCGACGTCCTGATCGGCGGCAAGGTCGCCGTGGTCTGCGGGTACGGCGACGTCGGCAAGGGCTGCGCCGAAAGCCTCCGTGGCCAAGGTGCCCGGGTGATCGTCACCGAGATCGACCCGATCTGCGCGCTGCAGGCAGCCATGGACGGCTACCAGGTCACCACCCTCGAGGACGTGCTCGGCATCGCCGACATCGTGATCACCGCGACGGGGAACCGGGACGTCGTCACCGTCGACCAGATGTCCCGGATGAAGCACCAGGCGATCCTCGGCAACATCGGTCACTTCGACAACGAGATCGACATGGCCGGCCTCGAGTCCTACCGCGGCGTCGAGCGCAAGAACGTCAAGCCGCAGGTCGACGTCTGGACCTTCCCGGAGGGGAACTCGATCATCGTCCTCTCCGAGGGCCGGCTGATGAACCTCGGCAACGCCACCGGCCACCCGAGCTTCGTGATGTCCAACTCCTTCACCAACCAGGTGCTGGCGCAGGTCGAGCTGTTCACCAAGCCCGAGGCCTACCCGGTCGGCGTCTACGTACTGCCCAAGCACCTCGACGAGGAGGTCGCACGCCTGCACCTCGACGCGCTGGGCGTGAAGCTGACGGCGCTGACCGACACCCAGGCGTCGTACCTCGGTGTCCCGCAGCAGGGTCCGTACAAGGCCGACGAGTACCGCTACTGACCTCAGCGTCCCCGCTGCGACAAGGGATTTCGCCGTCTCGACTGGCAAGATTGACGCGTGACTCAAGGCGAGGACTTCCGAGCACGCGTGCTGGTGGTGGATGACGACGCATCCCTGTCGGAGATGCTGTCGATCGTCCTGCGCCAGGAAGGCTTCGACTCCCACGTCGTCGAGCGTGGTGACGAGGCGCTGGCGGCGTTCCACGCGTACCGGCCCGATGTCGTCCTGCTCGACCTGATGCTGCCCGGGAAGGGCGGCATCGACGTGTGCAAGGAGATCCGCGCCGAGTCCGGAGTCCCGATCGTGATGCTGACGGCCAAGGGCGACACCGTGGACGTCGTGGTCGGGCTCGAGTCGGGGGCCGATGACTACGTCGTCAAGCCGTTCAAGCCCAAGGAGCTGGTGGCCCGGATCCGCGCCCGGGTACGCCGGAACGAGGCGCCCGGTGCGGACACGCTGACCGTAGGTCCGCTGTCCATCGACGTGGCGGG
>JAFMQY010000206.1:0-4053 GCA_017354415.1 Nocardioides sp. | reverse complement strand
CCCGCGACGGCCAGAAGATCAACCTCACGCCGCTGGAGTTCGACCTCCTGGTCTGCCTGGCTCGCAAGCCCTGGCAGGTGTTCACCCGCGAGGTGCTGCTCGAGCAGGTGTGGGGCTATCGTCACGCCGCCGACACCCGGCTGGTCAACGTGCACGTGCAGCGCCTCCGCTCCAAGGTCGAGACGGACCCGGAGAACCCCGAGATCGTCCTCACCGTGCGCGGTGTGGGCTACAAGGCCGGCGGCTCGGGCCAGCAGTGAGCCGGCGGGTCGAGATGACCAAGAACGACGAAGTGAGATGAGATGGTCGGCCGCAGCGTGCCAGGGGCCCTCCGCCGAGGGCTGACGTTCTGGCGACGCTCCATCCAGGCGCGGGTGGTCGTCAGCACCGTGCTGCTGTCGGCGGTCGTGGTCACCGGAGTCGGCTGGCTGCTGCTGCGACAGGTCGAGCACGGCTTGGTCGACCACCGGGTGAACGCCGTCCTGCTCGAGGTCGGCAACGAGAACGAGCAGGCCAGCCAACTGCTGGCCGCAGTGCCCGGCACCGACACCGATGCGGACCAGCAGGCCCACGACCTGTTCCAGGGTCTCGCCAACAGCGGCAGGGCGCGCGGGTTCAGCGTGGTGATGGCCGGGCCGGGGACCGGCAACGAGTCGCTCGACCAGCGAGGAGTGGACGCGACCTCCAGGCAGGCCGTTGGCAGTGTGCCGGAGTCCCTGATCCGGCACTTCGACGCGGTCACGGGGAGCCAGCGGTCCCCGCACCCCGCGTGGACCTTCACCTCGATCCGGACCAGGACCGTTCAGGGACAGTACGAGAACGTGCCCGGCATCGCGGTCGGCACCCAGGTGCCCATCCCCGCCGACGGCTCGACCCGGACCGTCTACTACCTGTTCCCGCTCGACGACGTCCAGCAGTCGCTGGCGCTGGTGACCCGCTCCCTGCTGACCGCCGGTGTCCTCCTGTTGCTGCTCATCGCCGGCCTCACCTGGCTGCTGACGAGACAGATCGTGACCCCGATCCGGTTGGCCCGCCGCGTCGCGGAGCGGCTGGCGGCGGGTCAGCTCCAAGAGCGCCTGCGGGTGTCCGGCGAGGACGACCTGGCGCGCCTCGCCACGTCGTTCAACCAGATGGCCACGAACCTGCAGCGTCAGATCCGGCAGCTCGAGGAGTTGAGCCGGGTGCAGCGCCGCTTCGTCTCCGACGTGTCGCACGAGCTGCGCACGCCGTTGACCACGGTCCGGCTCGCCGGATCTGTGCTGCACGACTCCCGCGGGAGCTTCGACCCGGAGACCGCCCGTGCGGCCGAGCTGCTCCAGAGCGAGCTCGACCGGTTCGAGATGCTGCTGGTCGACCTGCTGGAGATCAGCCGCTTCGACGCCGGCGCCGCCGCGCTCGACCTGGACGACGTCAACCTCACCGACGTCGTACGCCGGGTCGTCGACAGCACCCAGGCACTGGCGGAGGCCCGTAGCACCCACATCACGGTGCACGCCCCGGACTCGCCCTGCGTGGCGGAGGCCGACGTACGCCGGGTGGAGCGGATCGTGCGCAACCTCGTCACCAACGCGATCGACCATGCCGAGAGCAGGGAGATCGTGGTGACCGTGGCGGCTGACGAGCAGGCCGCGGCGGTCGCCGTGCGCGACCACGGCGTCGGCCTCGCGGTGGGCGAGTCGGCGATGGTCTTCAACCGCTTCTGGCGTGCCGACCCTGCCCGGGCTCGCACCAGCGGCGGCACCGGGCTGGGGCTCGCGATCTCGCTCGAGGACACACACCTCCACGGCGGGTGGCTCCAGGCCTGGGGCAAGCCGCACGAAGGTGCCCAGTTTCGGCTGACCCTCCCACGCCGGGCCAACCGTCCGCTGCGGCACAGCCCGCTGCCGCTGGTCCCCGAGGACGCGACCGAGGTGGTCGCGTGAACACCTCGGCCGCTCGGTTCGTCGGCGCCCTGCTCGGCGCGGGGTTGCTGGCCGGCTGTGCACAGGTGCCCCACGCAGGGCCGGTCGTCGAAGCGACACGGGGCCTGCGGCCGGTCGAGCCGCAGGTGCAGTACGTCAACCCCAAGGGGCCCCAGCCTGGCCAGGCACCGTCCGACGTCGTCACCGGGTTCCTGGTGGCGATGACCGCGACGCCGCTGCAGACCACCACGGCCGGGAAGTTCCTCAGCAACCAGGCGCGGGCGCAATGGCAGCCGGAGCGGGTGGTGACCTACAGCGACCGCACCCCGGCTCGCGGCATCCGCCGTGTCGTGGTGCAGCTCCAGGGTGCCGACCAGGTCGGTGTCCGAGGTGAATGGCAGGGGCAGGTGCCCCCCGCCGGCCGGCGCTTGGTCTTTCCGATGAGGCGGGAGAACAACGAGTGGCGGATCGCGCGGGTGCCCGACGCCCTGATCGTGCCGCGCTCGTTCTACGACCAGCAGTTCCAGGACGCCCAGATCTACTTCTTCGATCCCTCGGGCCGGAGACTGGTGCCCGAGCCGGTGCACGTCCCACAGGGCTCCCAGCTCGCCTCGTCGTTGGTTCGAGCGCTGGTCCGCGGTCCGAGTCCGGCGGCGGCCGGGGTCGAACGCACGTTCCTGCCGCCCGGGCTCACGCCGGTGCTCTCGGTGCCCGTGGGAGAGGACGGTGTCGCGAACGTGACACTCAAGGGCCCGGACCCCGGGCCGCTGAGCCAGAGGACCACCCAGCTGATCCTGGGCCAGTTCGCGTGGACGCTGCGCCAGGACCCGTCGGTCACCAGGTTCCGGCTGAGCATCGCCGGCCATCAGGTCGCCGACGCCACCGGAGCCCAGATCTTCCGGGTCGACAGCCAGGCCTACGACCGGTTCGACGCCTTCAGCCGCGCCAGCAGCCAGATCTACGCCCTCCGGGAGGGGCGATTGGTCTCCGGGCAGATCGACCACCCGACCCCGGTCGACGGTCCGTTCGGCAACTACCGGCAGGGGATCGGACCGTTCGCGGTCAGCCTCGACGGCACCCGGGTCGCCGGCGTCACGTCGGATGCCCTCCTGGTCGGCCCCGTGGCAGGCCCCTCCCAGGCGACCCCGGTCCTGTCCGGCACGGGTCTCCTGCGTCCCTCGTGGGACTTCGCCGACCGGCTGTGGAACGTGCAGCGCGGGCCTCACGGGGCAGTGGTCGTGTGCGTCGAGCACCGGCGCCGCCACCAGGTCCGGATCCCTGGCATCACCGGTGAGAACGTCCGCCGGTTCCTGGTCTCCCGCGACGGCTCGCGCCTGGTCGCCCTTCTCCGTCAGAGTCGGGGCGACCGGATCGTGGTCAGCCGGCTGCGCTACAACGCGGAGAACCGCCCCGTGAGCGGCACCCGGGCCCGACTCATCCCGTGGCTTTCCAGCGGCACCAGTCGGGTGCGAGACATCGGCTGGACCTCACCGACCACGATCGCCGTGCTGGACCAGTTCTCGCGGGCTCAGGCGGAGAGCCGGATCCTCAACGTCGACGGGTCGACGCCTGCCGACCAGACCTCGCCGACCACGATCCCCGGGCGGTCGATCGGGCTGGCCACGTCGCCCGTCGACACGCCGTACGCCGTGCTGCCGAACAGCCTCTACGACCTGTCCCAGCTCGACTCCACCCCGTTGGTGCCCACCCGGGGCCTTCGGCACATCACCTACGCCGGCTGATCCACAGGCGGGCCGTCGCGCGGTTGCAGCAGCGGCTCCCGGATGGTCGGGTCGGCACGTGCTCGATGCCGCTCGTGACCTGGTCCTCGGCAGCTCCTGCGTCGGGTGCGGCCGGCCGGGACGAGTGCTGTGCACTTCGTGCCGGGCCGGCCTCGAGGTCGTCCCCGGGCCGGCCTGGCCGACGCCGGTCCCTCCCGGGCTGACCGATCCCTGGGCCGCCACGGCGTACGACGGCACCGTGCGGGCGATGGTGGTCGGTCACAAGGAGCACCGACTGCTGGCCCTCGCCCGGCCGCTGGGCGACCTCCTCGCCGCCGCCGTGGGCGCGGCCCTCGCCGACCTGGTCCCAGAGCCGGCACCGCTGGTCCTGGTGCCGGTGCCGTCGAGACCGGCGACGGTGCGTGCCCGAG
>JAFMQY010000079.1 GCA_017354415.1 Nocardioides sp. | reverse complement strand
ACGCCGAGGTCGCCCGAACCGCATCGGCCACCGGGGCCGACGACGCGGCGGTGCCCGAGGCTCCGAGCACGGACAGCACAGCGACGGCGACCGCAGCGTACACGACCACGGCACCGGCCAGCGCCAGCACGATCGCGCGCGGGATCACCCGCTCCGGCTCGCGCACCTCCTCGCCGAGAGTGGCGATCCGCGCATACCCCGCGAAGGCGAAGAACAGCAGACCGGCCGACTGCAGGACGCCGTAGAGGCCGTTCGAGGGGTTCCACCAGTCGGCGAGCCCGGACGACGACCCGCCCCGGAAGCACGCGACCGACGCCACCACCAGCGAGACCAGCACCAGGGAGACCAGGATCCGGGTGAGGAGGGCGGTCCGGGTGACGCCGGCGCAGTTCACCAGAGCCAGTAGGACGACCACCGCCGCGGCGACCGGGCGCAACCAACCGTCGGGCGCGACGTACGCCGCGAAGGTCAGGGCCATCGCGGCGCAGCTGGCGGTCTTGCCCACCATGAAGCCCCAGCCGGCCAGGTAGCCCCACCAGTCGCCGAGCACCTCTCGGCCGTACAGGTAGGTGCCGCCCGCCCGTGGGTACGCCGCGGCGAGCTGGGCCGACGACGTCGCGTTGCAATAGGCCACGACGGCCGCCACCGCGAGCCCGACCAGCAGCCCGGTCCCGGCGGCGTGGGCGGCCGGCCCGTAGGCCGCGAACACCCCGGCGCCGATCATCGACCCGAGCCCGATGAAGACAGCGTCCCCGAGTCCCAGACGCCGGGCGAGCGTGGCCTGCGAAGCCGACTGCGTCACAGCGGACATCGAACTACATCGCCGCCGAGATCCGGCGTCCGGCCTCGGCGATCTGCTCCTCGGTGGCCGCCGGCATCGCGTCCTCCCACGCCATCAGATGGGCCCCGCTCATGTCCAGCCGGCCCAGCGGCCGCGGCACGAACCAGACGTGGAAGTGCGCACCGCCGTCGCCCCAGCGGTACAGGTGCACGCGGCCGACGTCACCCAGAGCCAGCACGGCGAGCTCGACGCGGCCGCACACGGCACCGAACGTCGCGGCCACGTCCGGCGGCATGTCGGCGAAGGAGTCGAAGTGGGCGCGGGAGGCGAGCCACACCGAGCCGGGGAGCGCGGTCTGCCCGGGGCTGTGCAGGGTCCAGATGTCGTCGGACCAGATCAGGTTGTCGTCGGAGTGGTCGCTGCATGGGAAGCAGGGCTCGCCGCCCTCCTCGCCGCGACGCGGCGGCTCCGGTACGACGAGCTGCGCAGGCGCGATCACGGTCAGGGGTTCTGCGTACGGAAGTGTCATGCGGCGAGCGTGCGCCCACGGCGGCCGACCCGCTTGACCGACCTTGCCCGGGCGCGATCAAGCACCAGCACTCAGTGGGGTACGACGAGGATCTGCTCGCGTCCGGGGCCGACGCCGACGCCCCAGATCCGAGTGCCGGACATGTCCTCGAGTGCGCGGACGTAGGCCCGCGCCTCGGCGGGAAGGTCCTCGAACGTGCGGCACCCGGAGATGTCCTCCCACCAGCCGTCGAGGAGCTCGTAGACCGGCTTCGCGTGGTGGAACTCCGTCTGTGTCATCGGCATCTCGTCGTGGCGGGTGCCGTCCACGTCGTACGCCACGCAGACCGGGACGCGCTCCCAGCTCGACAGCACGTCGAGCTTGGTCAGGAAGAGGTCGGTCAGGCCGTTGACCCGCGAGGCGTAGCGCGCGATCACCGCGTCGTACCACCCACACCTGCGGTCGCGGCCGGTCGAGACGCCCACCTCGCCACCGATCTTCCAGAGCTTCTCCCCGTCCTCGTCGAACAGCTCGGTCGGGAAGGGGCCGGACCCGACCCGGGTGGTGTAGGCCTTGATCACGCCGATCACCCGGTCGATCCGGGTCGGGCCGACGCCCGCGCCCGTGCAGACGCCGCCGGCGACCGCGTTGGACGACGTGACGAACGGGTAGGTGCCGTGGTCGACGTCGAGCATGGTCGCCTGGGCGCCCTCGAAGAGGACCGTCTCGCCACGGTCCAGCGCCTGGTTGAGCAGAAGCGAGGTGTCGGCGACCATCGGCCGCAGCCGGTCGGCGTACGCGATCAGCTCCTCGACGACCGTGTCGGCGTCGACGGCTCGCCGGTTGTAGACCTTGGCGAGCAGCTGGTTCTTGACGTCGAGGCTGCCCTCGACCTTCTGCCGGAGGATCCCCTCGTCGAAGAGATCGGCGACCCGGATGCCCACGCGTGCGACCTTGTCGGCGTACGTCGGACCGATGCCGCGGCCGGTCGTGCCGACGCGGTTCTTGCCGAGGAAGCGTTCGGTGACCTTGTCGATCGTCTGGTGGTACGACGCGATCACGTGCGCGTTGGCGCTCACGACCAGCCGGGAGACGTCGACCCCTCGGGCGCTGAGCGCGTCGAGCTCCTGGAACAGCGCGGCCGGCGAGACCACCACGCCGTTCGCGATCACGGCGGTGCAGCCGGGGGTGAGGATGCCGCTGGGCAGCAGGTGGGTGGCGAACTTCTCGCCGTTGACCACGATCGTGTGCCCGGCGTTGTGGCCGCCGCTGGTGCGTACGACGTAGTCGATCTGCTCGGTGGTGGCGAGGAGGTCGGTGGCCTTCCCTTTCCCCTCGTCGCCCCACTGGGCTCCGAGGACCACGATCGCGGGCATCGAACCTCCACTGATCGGCACTGCCCAGGGCAGGCTCGGGGGCCGGGCTGGAGCCGGCTCGGGCGCACGCGACCATACCCCACGGGGGGAGTCCGGCAGGGCGTCGCTCGGCTAGGGTCCGGCCCGTGGACCCGCTCCTCGTGATCAGCAATGCCGACGCGGGGACGGCTGATGTGGAGGCCCTGGAAGCGGCGCTGAAGATCCTCCGCGGGTCCTACTCGGTGGACGTCCAGGCGACCGGCAAGCCCGGCGAGCTCGACAGCGTCCTCCAGCGGGCTGCCTCGCGACGGATCGTGGTGGCGGGAGGAGACGGCAGCCTCCACGAGGTCGTGTCGGCGCTGCACCGGCGACGCGAGCTCGACACCGCCGTGCTCGGGCTGTTGCCGATGGGCACCGGCAACGACTTCGCCCGGTCGCTCGACCTCCCGCTCGACACCGCCGAGGCCGCCCGCGTGGTCGTCTCGGGCAAGGTACGACGGCTCGACCTGGTCGTCGACGAGCTCGGCGACGTGGTGGTCAACAACGTCCACGTCGGGGCAGGCGCCGAGGCGAGCAAGCGCGGCGCGGGGATCAAGGAGAGGCTCGGCGCGATCGGGGTCGGCCGGTTCAACCTGGGCCAGCTCGGATACCCGATCGGCGCGGTGCTGTCCGCCTTCGACGACCCCAGCGTGCACCTGCACGTCGAGGTCGACCGTGAGGTGGTGACCGACGTCGACGACCCGGTGCTGATGGTCTCGATCGGGAACGGCGCGGACATCGGTGGCGGCACGAGCGTGACCCCTGAGGCCGACCCCGCGGACGGGAAGGTCGACGTGATGATCTCCCACGCGGTGGGCCCGCTGGCCAAGGTCGGGTACGCGCTGCACCTGCGCCACGGGGAGCACCACAGGCGTGGAGACGTGCAGTACCTCCGTGGGTCCGAGGTCACCATCTCGGGCGGCGAGTTCTGGATCAGCGCCGACGGCGAGATCACCGGCCCCGAGCGACAACGCAGCTGGCACGTCGAGCCCGCGGCGTACTCGTTCATCCTCCCGAGGTAGTCACGCAACGCCCCGGCACACGCACCGGGTCTCGACGCGCGGTCACAACCACCCACGTCTGGCGGCCTCGGCGCCGGCCTGGAAGCGGGTGTCGGCGCCGAGCTCGATCATCAGCTCCGCGATACGACGGCGTACGGTGCGCAGGCTGAGGCCCATGGTGCGCGCGATCTGCACGTCCTTGGCGCCGGCATGCAGCTGCCGGAGCAGGAACGTGCGCTCGCTCCCTCGGGGGCCCGACATGTCGTCGACCGGGGCCGACCGCTCCCAGTAGAGCTCGAACAACAGGGTGAGCGCGTCGACCAGCGCCCCCTGGCGTACCAGCAACCGCGGCTCGTCGGCGTACCCGAGCGGCTCGGGAAGGATCGCGTGGGTGCCCGCGATCACCATCATCCGAGTCGGCAGGTCGTCGATCAGCCGCACCTCCTCCCCCTCCTCGATCCGGGCATGCAGCGCCTCCGGCGCCTCGTGCAGGGCGCGCGCGGGGTACACGGCCCGCGCCCGACGGCCCGCGGCGACCGCCCGTCCCACCACGCGCGAGATGGCCGACTCACGCGGCACGGTCCAGGTGTCGGGGCGCAGGAAGAGCAGGTCACCCCTGGTGCCCTCGATCAGGGCGGTGAGCAGGGTCAGCACGTTCCCGCCCGTGCTCACCTCGCCGTCCAGCGAACCGAGGTTCTCCAGCTCACCCGCCGCGGGCCGGACCCGCGCAGCGGTGAGCAGCGGAACCGCGCGAGCCAGGTCGTCGAGCCTTTCTCGTACCTTGAACGCCGCGTCCGACTGACGCGCGATCGCCTGGGACAGGATCTGTTCGGCACGCAGCACGGTCACCCTGTCGCGGTCGACCACGACGATGCCGCGCTCGATCAGACCGGCAAGCGCCTCCACCACCTCGTCTTCAGCGATGCCGAGGGCGTTCGCGACACTGGAGAGGCGTGCCCCCGAGAGGGGAAGCACCTGCTGATAACGGCGTTCGTCAGCCGCGCTCACCCCGAGCGCGGAGAGGACCGACTCAGCTCTCCTGCGTGGCACTGCTGGCAGTTTAGTGCCACTGACCACCACGCGCCGTCGGTTGGACCGATCCAATTGCCATAATGGGACCTCGACGGGCAGCCTCCGGGCCGCCGAGCCGGCACACATCGGGGGATGCTCCGGTTCACCGTCGAGAGGGCGTCGGCCGCATGCGGTCGGCGCCCTCGGCGCGTCGCGGTAGCGTCTGGCCCGTCCACCAGAGCAGCCCATCCGCCCGAGGAGACCCGTCGATGTCCCGATCCACGCCGCCGAGCGAGCCCCATGACTGGGTGACCCGCGCCGCCGACGACGCGATCCGGCATCACGAGAAGTCGGGGGCCGGGGACCCGGTCACGTGCTCGTCCGGCATCTCGCCGTCCGGACCGATCCACCTCGGCAACCTGCGCGAGTTCCTGATGCCGCACTTCGTGGCCGACGAGCTGCGCCGTCGTGGTGTGCCGGTGCGGCACCTGCACGTCTGGGACGACTACGACCGGTTCCGCAAGGTGCCGGCCGGGGTCGACCCGTCGTACGCCGAGCACATCGGGCGCCCCTACACCGCGGTGCCGGACCCGTGGGGGTGTCACCCCACGTGGTCCGACCACTTCAAGGAGCCCATCGTGCAGGCCCTGCACGAGCTCGGCGTGGACATGGAGGAGATCTCCCAGACCGAGCGCTACCGCTCGGGCCTGTACCGCGCCGAGGTGCTGCGCGCCGTGCGCCGTCGGCGCGACATCGACGCCGTGCTCGCGAAGTACCGGACCAAGAAGGTCGCCTACGACGCCGCACCGGACGCGACCGGCGACCACGACGCTCAGGAGGCCGAAGCGCTGGCCGAGTCCGTGGCCAACGACGACGAGGGCGAGAGCGGGGCCGGCGGCGAGGGTGTCGGCTACTTCCCGTTCAAGCCCTACTGCCGCGACTGCGGACGCGACACCACCACCGTCACGGCGTACGACGACGAGACCACCGACCTGGCCTACACCTGCTCGGTCAACGACTACCACGGCACCACCAACCTCGCGACCGAGGACGAGGGGAAGCTGGTCTGGAAGGCCGACTGGCCGATGCGGTGGGCCTTCGAGCACGTCGACTTCGAGCCGGCCGGGATGGACCACGCCACGCCCGGGTCGTCGTTCACCGTCGGCCATGAGCTTGTCGAGTCGGTGTGGGACTACCCGCGCCCGGCCTGGTTCGGCTACGGCTTCGTCGGCTTCGCCGGCGTGCAGAAGATGTCGTCGTCCGCGGGCGGCGCCCCCACCGCCGAGGACGCGCTCCGCGTGCTCGAGCCCGGCATCCTGCGCTGGCTCTACGTCCGCCGTCAGCCGAAGCAGACCTTCGACATCGACTTCGGGCCCGAGGTCGTCCGCCTGTACGACGAGTGGGATGCGCTGGGTCGGAAGGCCGCCGACCCGGCGAAGCGCGACGTCCAGGTGCTCGCCCACGAGCGTGCCGCGTCGACACAGACCGCGGGCCGGCTGCCCACGCCGGAGGTCGTCGTCCCGTTCCGGATGCTCTCGTCGGTCGCCGACGTCACCGCCGGCTCGGCCGACCAGATCAGCCGGATCGTCAACCACATGGGCCACCCGCACGACGCGGTCGACCAGCTCGAGCCGCGGCTGTCGCGGGCGGTGGCGTGGACCGAGGAGTTCGTGCCGGCCGCCGACCGCACCACCGTGCGCACCGAGCCCGACAAGGCTGCGATCGAGGCGCTGTCGAGCCAGGAGCGCGTGTGGCTGGCTCTGCTCCTCCAGGGCCTCCAGGGCGATCTCGAGCTGGAGTCGGTGACCTCGCTGGTCTACGGCGTACCGAAGCTCGCCCGCGGCATGCCCCTCGACGACAAGCCGACCGACGAGGTGAGGGCGGACCAGAAGGAGTTCTTCCGGCTCCTGTACCACCTGCTCGTCGATGCCGACCGGGGCCCTCGGCTCCCGACGCTGATCGTGGCGCTGGGCACCGATCGGGTGCGCACGTTGCTGGGCGGCTAACCCACGGTCGGCTCGGCCACCAGCAGGACGTGGACGTAGCCGTCGCCGCCCTCGGTCCTCCGCTCGACCCCGGAACCCACCCTCCCGCAGCATCCAGGCGGCCTCCTCGAGGTCGGGGTCGGGCGCGGTCACCGATAGTCCGTGACGAACGTCAGCCCGGAAAGGCAGTTTCGGCTGACGTTCGTCACGGACTATCCGGAGAGTCGCCGCCGAGCAGGTCGTCCGCGGCGGCCGGGCTGGCGTCGCGCAGGAAGGTCGCGCAGCGCTCCCACTCCTCCTCCTCGCCGATCGCGCGGGCGGCGAGGGCGAGCAGGGCGAGGGAGCGCAGGAAGCCGCGGTTGGGCTCGTGCTCCCACGGGACGGGGCCGTGCCCCTTCCAGCCGTTCCGGCGGAGCAGGTCGAGGCTGCGGTGGTAGCCGACCCGGGCGTAGGCGTAGACCGTCAGATCGTCGGCACCTTCATCCCGCGCCTCCGCCGCGAGCGCGGCCCAGGCGGCCGGCGACGCCGGGTGACGGCGTACGACGGAGCCCGGGTCGGCGCCGTCCGCGAGCTCGGCGTCCGCAGGGTCCTCCGGGAGGTGTGTGGGGGGTGGTCCGGCCATCAGGTCGACGTGGCTCATGGGGCCACTGTGTCAGACGTCACGACGTTCTGAGGTCCCCGAAAAACCAGTGGAATCGATGTCGGTGCCGTCGTGTTCACTGCTGTCGTGGCCCAGCAAACCCTGACCCGAGACCCGATCCCTGCAGACGTCCGGCCCTGGCCGGCGCTCTTCGCCCTGTGTCTCGGGTTCTTCATGATCCTGGTCGACACGACGATCGTCACGGTCGCGACGCCGGCGATCATCTCCGACCTGCACGCCGATGTGAACAGCGTGGTCTGGGTCACCAGCGCCTACCTGCTGGCCTACGCCGTGCCGGTGCTGATCACCGGGCGGCTCGGCGACCGGTTCGGTCCCCAGCGGCTGTACCTCATCGGCCTGACCGTCTTCACCCTCGCCTCGCTGTGGTGCGGGCTGACCACGACCATCGAGATGCTGATCATCGCGCGGGTCTTCCAGGGTCTCGGCGCGGGGTTGCTGACGCCCCAGACCATGGCGGTGATCACCCGTATCTTCCCGGCCGACCGGCGCGGCCAGGCGATGGCGCTCTGGGGCGCGACCGCCGGCGTCGCGACCCTGGTCGGGCCGATCCTCGGCGGCATCCTGGTCGACGGGCTCGGCTGGCAGTGGATCTTCTTCATCAACGTGCCGGTGGGCGTGATCGGGTTCATCCTGGCCCTCCGCCTCGTGCCGACGCTGCCGACCCACTCACACACCTTCGACTGGCTCGGCGTGGTCCTCAGCGGCGCGGGCATGTTCTTCCTGGTCTACGGCATCCAGCAGGGTCACAAGTACAACTGGAACGACTGGGTCGTCTTCTCGATCGCCGCGGGCCTGGTGCTGTTCGCGGTCTTCCTGTTCTGGCAGTCGCGCATCCGCAGCGAGCCTCTGGTGCCGCTGGGCCTGTTCTCCGACCGGAACTTCTCGATCTCCAACTTCGCGATCTCCACGATGTCGTTCACGGCGACGGCGATGGGCTTCCCGACGATGCTCTATGCGCAGCTCGTGCGGGGGTACTCCCCGCTCGACTCGGCGCTGCTGTTCGTGCCGATGGCGGTGATGTCGATCATCCTGGCGCCGATCGTGGGCAGGTTCACCGACAAGGTCCATCCGCGGGTCCTCTGCGGCGCGGGCTTCCTCGTCACCGCGTTCGCGGTGTACCTGATCTCGCGGACGCTGACTCCGACCGGCCCGGTCTGGCACATCCTGGGCGCGATGGCGCTGCTCGGCATCGGGATGGCCGGCGTCTGGGCGCCGCTCGCGGCGACGGCCACCCGCAACCTCCCGATGCATCAGGCCGGGGCCGGCTCAGGGGTCTACAACGCCACCCGGCAGGTGGGCGCGGTGCTCGGTTCGGCCGCGATCGCGGTGTTGATCGACTCCCGGATCGCCGCCCACGGCCTGTCCGGCGGCGCGGAGCCCCACGGCGCCCTCCAGCAGCTGCCGTCGTTCGTCCGCGACCCGTTCAGCCAGGCGATGAGCGACGCGATGCTGCTCCCGGCGTTCGTGCTGCTGCTCGGCCTGGTCGCGGTCCTCTTCTTCGAGCTCCCGCGGCACCTCGCGCCCCGGGTGGAGGCTCCCTCCGACTCGGAGGATCTCGCCGAGCCCGTCCTCGACTGAGCGCCCGGCAACGCCATACGTGTCCGCGGCGTCCAGGCCACAGGACGTATGACGTTCGGCATCCGGGGCCAGCTCAGCCGACGGTGTTGCCGGTGGAGCTGAGGTTGCTGCACGCCTCGACCACACGGGCGGCCATCCCGCTCTCGGCGGCCTTGCCCCAGGAGCGCGGGTCGTAGTTCTTCTTGTTGCCGACGTCGCCGTCGACCTTGAGCACGCCGCTGTAGTTGGTGAACATGTGGTCGGCGATCGGGCGGGTGAAGGCGTACTGGGTGTCGGTGTCGACATTCATCTTGACCACCCCGTAGCGGACGGCGTCCGCGATCTCCTGCTCGGTCGAGCCCGAGCCGCCGTGGAAGACCAGGTCGAGAGGGAGCGAGCCGGGCCCGAAGCCGGCGTCCGCGCCGTACTTCTCGATGATCGCGTCCTGGGCGGTCTTCAGGATCTCGGGGCGGAGCTTGACGTTGCCCGGCTTGTAGACGCCGTGCACGTTGCCGAAGGTGAGCGCCGTCAGGTAGCGGCCCTTGTCACCGAGCCCGAGCGCCTCGACCGTGTCGAGCGCGTCCTGCGGCGTCGTGTAGAGCTTCTCGTCGATCGCCCCGACGACACCGTCCTCCTCGCCGCCGACGACGCCGATCTCGACCTCGAGCACGACGTGTGCGGCGGCGCACTTGGCCAGCAGCTCCTGCGCGATCTGCAGGTTCTCGTCGAGAGGTACGGCGGACCCGTCCCACATGTGCGACTGGAAGAGCGGCGCCTCGCCCCGGGCCACCCGCTCGGCGCTGATGTCGAGCAGTGGCCGGACGAACCCGTCGAGCTTGCCCTCGGGGCAGTGGTCGGTGTGCAACGCCACGTGGATCGGGTAGTTCTTGGCGACCTCGGCGGCGTACGCCGCGAACGCGACCGAGCCGGTCACCATGTTCTTCACCGACGGGCCGGAGAGGTAGTCCGCGCCGCCGGTCGAGATCTGGATGATCCCGTCGGACTCCGCGTCCGCGAACCCCTTCAGGGCAGCGTTCAGGGTCTGCGACGACGACACGTTGATCGCCGGGAACGCGAAGGTCTTCTCCTTCGCGGTGTCGAGCATCTGGGCGTAGATCTCGGGTGTGGCGACAGGCATCGGTGGCTCCCTCGTGAACGCGGACATTCAACGCTCTACAGCCTAGTAGCCGCCCACCGGAACGAGACGGGCCGTTGGTCCCTGGATCAGCGGGCGGTGGTCGCGGGATACCGCGCGTCGTGACCTCCGCTGCGACATGTGCGCCTAGCATGCGTCCGACCTGTTCGAGGAGGACCCATGACGATCCGGCGAGCCTCTCGAGCCTTGGCCGGCTCGGCCGCCCTGGCGCTGACCGCTCTCGGCGCGGTCGGCCCGGCCGATGCGGGTCCGCTGCGCCGTGCCGCCGACCCGACGTCCGGCAGGCCCACCGTCGGCACCTGCAGCCGGATGACCGCCGCCCAGGCGGACAGCAATGCCGACCGCTCTCCCAGGGTGGCCTGCAGCGAGGCCCACACCGCACAGGTCGCCGGAGTCGTGAAGCTGCCCCGCACCCTCCACTGGAAGACCGCGAGCAGGAACGCCCTGTTCCGGGTCGTCGCCGACCGGTGCGTCCCCAAGGTCGACGCCATGCTCGGACGCGACAACGCCACCCGGGACTCCTCGGCGTACCAGTACGTGTGGTTCGAGCCGACCAAGAGGCAACGCCGCAGGGGCGCCCGCTGGTTGAGCTGTTCGATCGTGCTCCGGCAGGCGAAGACGCTGGCGAACCTGCCGACCTCGACCGCGCCGTTCCTGCCGAGCGGTGCCCTCAAGGACGGCGTACGGCGCTGTCTGACCAAGCGCGCGCTCACCACGCGGTGCAAGGCGACCCACCTGTGGCGGGCCACCGGCACGTTCAGCCTCACCGGGAAGTACCCGGGCACCGATTCGCTGAACAAGAAGGCCAACCGCAGGTGCGCCAGGCGGGTGTACGCCGGCAGGCGCTACCGCTGGACCTACCGCGACCGGATCTCCTGGAACGTCGGCCACGACCACGTGGTCGTCTGCTACTCCAAGACGCGCACCTAGCGCATCGCGCTCATCCGCGCCACGCTGCCTCGTGCGCGAGGTCGGCGTGGGCGCGGATCCAGGCGTGCATGGCAATAGCCGCCGCCGCGGAGGCGTTGATCGACCGGGTCGACCCGAACTGCGCGATCGCGAATGTGCCGTCGCAGGCCTCGCGCGCCGCCTCCGACAGGCCGGGCCCCTCCTGCCCGAACAGGAAGCAGACGCGCCGCGGCACCGTCATCGTCTCCAGGTGCTCCGAGCCCGGCAGGTTGTCGATGCCCAGGAGGGGCACGCGGCCGCCCGGCAGGTCGTGGAGGTAGGTCGCGAGCTCAGCCGCCGTCGGATGGTGCCGCACGTGCTGGTAGCGGTCGGTGACCATGGCGCCCC
Source organism: Nocardioides sp. (assembly GCA_017354415.1). Taxonomy (GTDB): domain Bacteria; phylum Actinomycetota; class Actinomycetes; order Propionibacteriales; family Nocardioidaceae; genus Nocardioides. The sequence goes on along the minus strand of JAFMQY010000079.1, from coordinate 4,477 downwards.
GGCGGTTCCACCGGCGGTTGCCGACGATGTGCACCTCGGCTGCCAGGAAGGCGTTGGCTGTGCGCACGATGGTGCCGATGTTGAAGTCGTGACGCCAGTTCTCGATCGCGACGTGGAAGTCATGCCGCCGGGTGTCGAGGTCGGCCACGATCGCCTCGAGCCGCCAGTACCGGTAGCGGTCGACCACGTTGCGCCGGTCGCCCTCGGCGAGCAACCGCTCGTCGTACTGGTCGCCGGTGGGCCACTCCCCCGGCCAGGGCCCGACGCCCACCTCGCCCGGACCGTAGGGCATCGGGTCGTACGGCGCGCGCTCCTCGTCCATGACTCGCCTGCGCAGTCAGCGCGCCGTGACAACCGGTCCGGCGGTCCGGCTCCGGTCGCACGCACGGTGCGTGTCTCCCTGGCGCTCCTCCATGCCAGGACCGTAGCCGAGCCCGTCCGACTCACGGCGCGCGCCCGGGAACTGCCGTTGTTCAGGTTCGATGCAGATCCGCCTTATAGGCTCTCCGCGTGACCGGCCTGCAGACCATGCTCCTGGGGATCCCCTGGATGGACCCCAACTGGCTGCTGGACCATTTCCACACCGAGTTCATCTGGATCAGCCTGATCATCGTCTTCATCGAGTGCGGTCTGCTGTTCCCCTTCCTGCCCGGTGACACGCTGCTGGTCTCGATCGGGTTGTTCTTCGCCACCGACCAGCTCAACCTCACCGGCGGGCCCGACGGGCTCGACCTGCTCCTCGGGATCATCATCTTCACCGTGGCGGCGTTCCTCGGGAACGTCGCGGGCTACGAGCTGGGCCGTGAGATAGGCCCACCCATTCGTGAGCACGACGGCCGGATCGTGAAGAGGAAGAACATCGACCGCACCGTCGAGTTCTTCGAGAAGCACGGGAGCCAGGCGCTCGTGCTCGGGCGCTTCGTGCCGTTCGTGCGGACCTACGTGACCCTGGTCGCCGGGATCAGCGAGATGAACCGGGTGAAGTTCTGGCTCTGGAGCATCATCGGGGCGGTCCTGTGGGTGGCCAGCATCATGTGCCTGGGATACTTCCTCGGGCAGACGTTCCCGTGGTTCGCCCAGAACATCGACCTCGTGATCCTCGCGCTGCTCGTCGTCACCCTGGTCCCGATCGGTTACGAGGTGTGGAGGAGCCGGCGCCGCGAGGAGGCCACCACCAAGGTGGGGTGACGACGGTGCACGCTATCGCCGTACGGCGTCGAGGTCGGCCTTGGTGAGCACCGACCTGATCTTCAGCCCGATGTCGGCGAGCGGGTTGTCCCTGCCCGGTGAGCGGTCGATCGCGCACACCACCGTGTCGACCGTGGCACCGGTCGCGCGGAGGGCTCGGGTCGCGTCGCGCACCGCACCGCCGGTGGTGATCACGTCCTCGATCAGGGTGACCCGCCGCCCGGAGACCTCGGGCCCCTCGGCCAGCTTGCAGGTGCCGTAGGTCTTGGCATGCTTGCGGACGAACAACGCGGGGAGGCCCGACTGGGCGCTCAGGACGGTGACGATCGGGATGCCGCCCATTTCCAGCCCACCGAGCAGGTCCGTGCCCTCGGGCAGCAGCGGGACCATCGCGGCCCCGACCCGGGCGAGGAGATCGGGGTCGGTCTCGAAGAGGTACTTGTCGAAGTACTCGCTCGCGACCTGCCCGGACCGGAGCGTGAACTCACCGGTGAGCCGGCAGCGGGCGTCGATGTCTCGGGCGAGGGCGCGGCCGTCGTCGCTGTCCATGTGGCTACTCTCCCAGCATGCGGATCCTGATCATCGGGGGCACCAGGTTCGTCGGCCATGCGATGGCCGAGGCAGCGCTGGACGCCGGCCACGACGTCACGCTGCTGCACCGGAACGCCACAGACGAGCTGTCGGGCGCGACGCATCTCCTGGCCGACCGGAACGGTGACCTGTCCGTGCTCGGCGGCCAGGAGTACGACGCCACGATCGATGTCTGCGCCTACGTGCCCGGCCAGGTCCGCGGCCTGCACCAGGCCCTCGGCGACCGTGGTGGACACCACCTGTTCGTGTCCACCGTCTCCGTCTACGAGGATCCCGACGGCCCGGGGGCAGGCGAGGACTCGCCTCTGTTCCCGGCCGCGCCGGAAGACGCCACCGAGGTCACCGACGAGACCTACGGACCGCTGAAGGTCACCTGCGAGAACGTCGCCACAGAGCTGTACGGCGACAGCGGGCTCGCGATCATCCGGCCGACGTACGTCGTGGGGCCGCGCGACATGACCGCGCGCTACCCGTGGTGGCCGCTGCGCGCCGCTCGGGGTGGGCCGATGATCGCGCCCGGCCCGGCCGACGTACCGATGCAGTGCATCGACGCCCGTGACATGGGCGCGTGGACCATCCGGCTGGCCGAGGATCGGGTGACCGGGCCGTTCACCGCGGCGCGCCCCCACACGACGTTCGGTGCGCTGCTCGACGAGACGGTGGAGGCGGTCGACAGCGACGCCCGGCTGGTGCCGGTGGACGGCGACTGGCTGGTCGAGCAGGCCGTCACCGGGTACCAGCTCCCGCTCTGGACCGAGGGCGGTCCGGAGTGGTCGCTGGCGATGGGGACGGCTCGCGCCGAGGCGGCCGGCCTCACGCACCGGCCGTTCGCCGAGACGGTGCGCGACACCCTGGCATGGGCGCAGGCGGACCCCGGAAGGTCGACGAGCCCACAGTGGGGCATGCCACCCGAGCGCGAGCGGGAGCTGCTCGACACCTGGCTCGCTACCCAGGCATGACATCCGCACACCGACTCGACGGGATACCGCCGACGATCTTCACCACCATGTCCGCGCTCGCGGTGCAGACCGGAGCGGTCAACCTCGGCCAGGGCTTCCCCGACGGGGACGGGCCGGCATCCCTGCTGGCCGCCGCGGACCAGGCGTTGCACGGGGGCGCGAACCAGTACGCGCCAGGACCGGGCGTCCCGGTCCTGCGCCAGGCGATCGCCCGCCACCAGCAGCGGCACTACGGGGTCGACCTGGACCCTGACACGCAGGTCGTGGTCACCACGGGCTGCACCGAGGGGATCGCGGCCTCCCTGCTCGGGCTCGTGAACGACGGCGACGAGGTCGTCGTACTCGAGCCGTACTACGACTCCTACACGGCGATGATCCAGATCGCCGGTGGCGTACGCCGTCCGGTGACACTCCGGGCCCCGGACTTCCGTCCGGACGTCGACGAGCTCCGGGCCGCGGTCGGCCCGCGCACCCGGTTCGTACTGCTCAACTCCCCGCACAACCCGACCGGCACGGTGCTCACCCGCGACGAGCTGCAGGCGGTCGCGGACGTCGCGATCGAGCACGACCTCGTGGTGATCACCGACGAGGTCTACGAGCACCTCACCTTCGACCACGAGCACGTGCCGATCTCCACGCTGCCCGGCATGTTCGAGCGCACCCTGACGCTCTCCAGCGCCGGCAAGTCCTACAGCGTCACCGGGTGGAAGGTCGGCTGGGCGACCGGGCCCGCGCACCTGGTGTCCGCGCTCCTGGCCGCCAAGCAGTGGCTGACCTTCACCTCCGGAGCGCCGCTCCAGCCGGCGGTGGCGCACGCCCTGGATCACGAGCCCGCCTGGCCGCGCACGCTGGCCCGCGACCTCCAGGCACGCCGCGACCTGCTCTGCGACGGACTGGCTGCTCTCGGTCTCGACGTACGACGCCCCGAGGGGACCTACTTCGCGCTCACCGACATCTCGGCACTGGGCTGGAAGGACGGCATGGAGTTCTGCCTCGCCCTCCCCGAGCGCGCCGGGGTGGTGGCGATCCCGACGCAGCCGTTCCACGACAGCGACGCCGGCGACCAGGTCGTGCGGTGGGCGTTCTGCAAGGAGGCGTCGGTGATCGAGGAGGCGCTGCGACGGCTGGGGTCGGTCGACCTACGCCGCTGAAGAACTGCCGCGCAACCAGGCGCGGACCTCGGGGCGCACCAGAAGCGCGATCGTGCCGAGCGTCGCGCCCAGCGGGAGCAGCATCACCAGCGAGCCGATCACGCCGACCAGGCAGATCACGGCCGCGCCGATGGCCGAGACGACGAGCGCGTACCACGCCCACCGCTGCCCCAGGAAGAGCAGCAGCGCGAAGGCCGCGGCGGCCAGGGTCCAGGCCAGGAACGCCGCGCACATCACCAGCGCCACGATCACGATGGTGTGGTCGGAGACGCCCTGGTCCGCGAGCTGGGGGTTCTGCTGGTGCATCCGGTCGAGCAGCGGCCGGCTGTCGGCGAACAGGATCGTGATCGAGCCGACCAGGGCGAAGACCGCCATCGCGGCACAGGCCCAGGTCAGAAGGCAGGCCGACACCAGCGCCTGAGGACGGGCAGCGCGTCGGGCTCCCTGCCTGGCTCCGCGCGTCACGCCGTACGGCGAGGCCGGCGGTGGCGACCAGATCTGCTGATGCGGCGGGTCGGGCTGCTGCGGCGGGGCTCCCGGGGGTGGCACCGGGCCCTGGACGGTGGGCGCCTGCGAGGAGGAGAACGG
>JAFMQY010000205.1 GCA_017354415.1 Nocardioides sp. | reverse complement strand
CCGCGACAAGGGATGGGCGATCCGGGTGCCACGGCGGCTCCAGGAGCTCCGGATGCAGATCGCCACGGTCACGGCCGAGCTCACCCAGACCCTCGCGCGCTCGCCGACTCCGCGCGAGCTGGCGGAGACGATCGGCTGCTCCGTGGAGGAGATCGTCGAGGGGATCGAGTCGAGCAACGCCTACTCGACGCTCAGCCTCGACGCCACCGACGACGGCGCCGAGGACGGCCGTGCCCCGATGCTGGAGCTGATGGGGCTCGACGACGAGGAGCTCGACCACATCGAGATCCGGGAGTCCATCAAGCCGCTGCTCGAGGCGCTGCCGGCGCGGGAGAAGCGGATCCTGCTGCTGCGGTTCTTCAGGAACCAGACCCAGTCCGAGATCGCCGCCGAGATCGGTGTGAGCCAGATGCACGTGTCGCGGCTGCTCAGCCGCACCCTCGACCGGCTGCGTACGTCGCTCGACACCCCCTGAGAGCTACGGCGTCCGGTCGCGGTCGTCGGTGAGCGCGTCGATGCTGGCCGGGTGGAGCAGTCCCACGAGGACGACCACGGCCACCACCGCGAGCGCGACCGACACCCACGTGGTCGCCCCACCGAGGAAGCTCCACGCCAGGCCCAGGAACAGCACCTGGGCCACCACGATCGGGCTGCGCGCCCACGCCCGGCCGCGCACCACCAGCCACGCGCACGCCACCAGTACCACCCCGAGCGCTGCGAAGAAGACGGCTGTGGTGACGCCCATGGTCACCCGGCCCGAGTGCACGTTCACGGCCTCGAGCACGGCGAAGGCGACCAGCACCAGGCCCTCGACCGCGGCCAGGCTGGCGGCCACGACGAGCGGTGGGGGCTGCGGCCGGCCCTGGGCATCGTGCACGGCGCCCAGCCTAGGGGCCGCCTCACCCGGCTCCGATCGGCGGACTCCTGTGCGACCTGTGCCCCGTTCTGTGACGCACGTGACCGGGCGAAACCACAAAAGGAGCGCCGCAGGGGTTGTCTGACGGCGGATTCCTTGTCAGTGTGGGACAGGCGCTCGTGAATACATTCACATCCGAGCGCCCGACCCCCTGTGAAAGTGAGTTCTGCTAAAGCCATGGATTGGCGCGACCGAGCTGCCTGCCTCGATGAGGACCCGGAGCTGTTCTTCCCCATCGGCAACACCGGCCCGGCCATCCTCCAGATCGAGGAGGCCAAGCAGGTGTGCCGTCGCTGTGAGGTGCGCGAACAGTGCCTGCAGTGGGCACTCGAAGCCGGGCAGGACCACGGAGTGTGGGGCGGCCTGAGCGAGGACGAGCGCCGCGCGCTCAAGCGTCGCAACACGCGTGCTCGCGTCCGCACCGCCTGAGCGGCCGCCACCGTCAGACACCGTCCACGGGTACGTCGACCACCACGCGGGCCCCTCGGTCCGGCCGCGGGCGCAGCTCGAGCATGCCCCCGAGCTCCGACTCGACCAGGGTCCGGACGATGGAGAGGCCCAGGTTCAGGGACGTGTCGGGGTCGAACCCTTCCGGTAGCCCCACCCCGTCGTCGTCCACGGTCACCCGGAGCCGCCCGGCGATCCGTTCCGGTGCCATGGTGATCGTGCCGGCGACCGCCGCTCCCGCCTCGTCATGCGGGTAGCCGTGCTGCACGGCGTTCTGCAGCAGCTCGGTGAGCACCATCGCCAGGGCGGTGGCTGTCTCGTTCGCCAGCACGCCGAACGACCCTTCCCGGCGTACGACGATCCGGTCCGGCCGGTCGTCCGGACGGGCCCCGACCTCGGCCACCATCATCCCGAGCCGGTCGGCGATCTCGTCGAACCCGACCTCGTCGTGCACCTCCTGGCTCAGCGTCTCGTGCACGATCGCGATCGAGCCGACCCGGCGTACCGCCTCCTCCAGGGCGGCCTTCGCCTCGTCGGAGTCGATCCGGCGCGCCTGGAGGCGGAGCAGGGCCGCGACGGTCTGCAGGTTGTTCTTCACGCGGTGGTGGATCTCGCGGATCGTGGCGTCCTTGGTGACCAGCTCGCGGTCTCGCCTGCGCAGGTCGGTCACGTCGCGCACCAGGACCAGGGCCCCGCCGTGTTCGCCACCGGCCCTGAGCGGGATGGCGCGCACGATCAGTGAGACCTGGTCGTCGCCGACCTCGGTGTCGCGGGCGGCGCGGCCCCCGAGCACGGCGCTCAGCGTCTCCTCGTCCGGACGGCGTCTCGGCGGTACCAGGTCGCGGGTCACGTCGGCCAGCAGGTGCCCGTCGAGGTCGCCCGACCACCCGAGCCGCCGGTAGACCGAGAGCGCGTTGGGGCTGGCGTAGGTGACCCGGCCGCGCTCGTCCACCCGCACGAAGCCATCCCCCACTCGGGGCGAGTCGGCGTGGTCGCCCCGCTGGCCGGCCGGTGGGAAGTCGCCGGCTGCGATCATCGCGGTCAGGTCGGCGGCGCTCTGCAGGTAGGACAGCTCCAGCCGGCTGGGGGTGCGCACTCCGAGCAGGTTGGTGTTGCGCGAGATCACGGCGATCACCCGGCCACCTCGCGGCACCGGGATCGTCTCGACCCGCACCGGGACGTCGTCGCGCCACTCGGGGTCGCCCTCACGGACCAGGCGGGCGTCGGCGAAGGCCCGGTCCAGCATCGGCCGCCGGCCCACCGGCACGAAGCTGCCCACCACGTCGTCGACGTACGCAGTGGGGCCGGTCGTGGGGCGCATCTGCGCCGCCGCCCAGAAGCCCTCACCCCCCTTGTCGGGGAGCCACAGAACGAGATCGGCGAAGGAGAGGTCGGCGATGATCTGCCAGTCCGCCGTCAGCAGCTGGAGCACGGCGACGTCGTCCTCGTCGAGGTCGGTGTGGCTGCGGACCAGCTCCAGCAGGGACGGCACCGGCCCAGCGTAGGGCCGGTGCCGAACGGTCCCGCCCGACTGTGGGTGGACCGAGCACGACTGGCAGGATGAGCCGCATGTCGACGGCGTACTGGAACCGTGTCCGGTCCGCCGAGATGAAGGTCCCCGACGACCGTCCGCTACCGGACCTGACCGCCGAGCTCACCACCCTGCTCGGCTCCACCGACCCCGTCGAACGCGACGAGCTCGCCTACCCGATCCTGGCCGCGTGGATCGGCGAGGGTGTGTACGACGACCTGCTGGCCGGCCTCGGCGACGGGATGGCCGCGGGCCTCACCCAGGGGCTGGGCGAGTCGGGGACGGACTCGGTGTTCCGGCGCAGCTTCAGCGCCCTGGTGCTCGCGGAGTGCATCACCCGGGACAACGAGCACCTGCTGGTCCCGCCCGCCCGCGTGCTCGAGTGGGGTGACCGGCTCACCGGCTGGCTGGTGCGCGAGCGGGACGTCCGTGGGTTCGTCGCGGGCAAGGGCTGGGCGCACGCCGTGGCGCACGGTGCCGACGCGATCTCGACGCTGGCCAGGTCCACCCACTTCCGGCTGCCGGAGCTGACCGTGCTCCTCGACGTGATCGCCGACCGGGTGCTGCTCGAGACCACCCCTCCCTTGTGCAGCGGCGAGCCCGACCGGCTGGCCGCGGCCACGATGGCGGTGTTCCGGCGCCGGCTGGTGCCGCTGCGGATCATCGAGCCGTGGCTGGCGCGGGTCACGGCCGCCGCGACCGCAGAGGTTCCGCCGGATCGGGACCCCTACACGGTGACCGGCAACCCCGAGGCCTTCCTGCGCGCGCTCCACCTCCAGGTGGCCTTCGCCCCCGAGCCGATCGACGTTCGCGCCGACCTGCTGCTCGACCTCGTGGCGTCCTTGCGCACCACCAACCCGACGTACCTCCGGCCCCGCGGGTGACTCGCCTCACCGGCCGCGTTCCCGGGGGTGACCGGTCGGTAGCCTGCCGTCATGAGCACCCCTGAGCCCACTCGCGCCATCCCGGACCACGCCGAGATCACCGGGCACGCCGGCGAGCTGGCCGTCGCGGTGGCCCGCGCGCACGGTGTGGAGACCCTGTTCACGCTGTCCGGGGCCCACGTGTTCCCGATGTACGACGGCGCGGTCAAGGCCGAGCCGCCGATGCGGATCCTCGACGTACGGCACGAGCAGACCGCGGCTTTCGCCGCTGAGGCCACCGGCAAGCTGACCAGGATCCCGGGGCTCGCGGTGCTGACCGCCGGCCCGGGGGTGACGAACGGCGTGAGCGCGCTGGCCCAGGCGCAGTTCGCCGGCTCGCCGATGGTCGTGATGGGCGGCCGTGCGCCGCAGAACCGCTGGGGCAGCGGCAGCCTCCAGGAGCTCGACCAGCCACCGATCGTGAAGACGATCACCAAGCTCGCCCGTACCATCCCGACCGCGGCCGAGGTCAGCGCGGGCTTTGACGAGGCGTTCCGGACGGCCGGTTCGTCGCACCGCGGCCCCGTCTTCGTCGACGTACCGATGGACGAGTTCTTCAACCAGGCGACCGCGTACCTCCCGGACGGGTCACGCGAGCCCGGAGCGGCGCCCGACGGCGAGGCCGTCGACCGGATCGCCCGGCTGCTCGGCGACGCGCAGCGGCCGGTGCTGGTCCTGGGCACCGACGTGTGGGCCGACGGTGCCGAGCGGGCGGCCCTCGACCTGGTCGAGGCGATCGGGATCCCGACGATCACCAACGGCATGGGGCGTGGTCTGGTCCCCGGCGGTCACCCGCTGCTGGTCACCAAGGCCCGGGGCAAGGCGCTGAACACCGCCGATCTGGTGGTCGTGGTCGGCACCCCCCTCGACTTCCGTCTGGGGTACGGCGTGTTCGGCGGCCCCGACAAGAACGACGGCGCCGATCCGGCCCGGGTCGTCCACATCACCGACTCCCCCGGGCAGGTCTCCCGGCACGCCACGCTCGCCGACTCGGTCTCGGGCGACCTCTCGGCGGTCTTCATCGGCCTGACGGCGGCGCTCGAGGACACCGACCTGTCGGCCTGGAAGGCCTGGGTCGAAGATCTGCAGGCGACCGTGCGCGCGGCGGCGGCACGCGACGCCGACCTCCTGCGAGCCGAGGCCGACCCGATCCACCCGGCACGCATCTACGGCGAGCTGCTGCCGCGTCTCGCCGACGACGCGGTCGTGATCGGTGACGGCGGCGACTTCGTGAGCTTCGCCGGCAAGTACGTCGAGCCGAAACAGCCCGGTGGGTGGCTCGACCCCGGCCCTTACGGCTGCCTCGGTGCCGGGCTGGGGGCCGCGATCGCGGCTCGGATCGCACGACCGTCGTCCCAGGTCGTGCTGCTGCTCGGGGACGGCGCGGCCGGGTTCTCGCTGATGGACGTCGACACCCTGGTCCGCCACGACCTGCCGGTGGTCATGGTGATGGGCAACAACTCCGCGTGGGGCCTGGAGAAGGGTCCGATGCAGATGATCTACGGCTACGACGTCGCCGCCGACCTCGCGCAGCAGACGCGGTACGACGAGGTGGTCAGGGCCCTCGGCGGCGCCGGCGAGACGGTCACCGACCCGCGGCAGATCGGTCCCGCGCTCGACCGCGCCTTCGCCGCCAACGCGCCGTACCTCGTCAACGTGATCACCGACGTGAACGCCGCCTACCCGCGGAACACGTTCGGAGTCTGATGCGCATCCGACGCGCCCGCCCCGAGGACCTCGCCGCGGTCGGCGAGGTCACGGTCGCGGCGTACGCGGACCTCACCCACGGCGACGAGGACGACTACATCAACCTCCTGCGGGACGCCGCGCGGCGCGACCGCGAGGCGGAGCTGTGGGTGGCCACGCCCGACGACACCGACGAGATCCTGGGCTCCGTGACGATCTGTCCACCCGGGTCGCCGTGGCGCCAGGCCTCACAACCCGACGAGGGCGAGTTCCGGATGCTGGCCGTCGCGCCGCCGGCTCGTGGCGCGGGTGTCGGGTCCGCCCTGGTGGACCTGGTCGTCGCTCGCTTCCAGCAGGAAGGTGCCCGAGCGATCGTGATGTTGACCCTCCCGACGATGCGGTCCGCGCACCGGATCTACGAGCACGTGGGCTTCGTCCGCGCGCCGGAGCTGGACTGGTCCCCGACCGACGTCGTACACCTGCTCGGCTACCGCCTCGACCTGCAACGGCCCCGATGAGCGACGTCACCGCCACGCTCACGTTCACCGTTGCCGAGGACGACACCGCGGAGGCTCTGGGCTCCGGCAGTCTGCCGGTCCTGGGTACGCCGCGCCTGCTTGCCTGGTGCGAGTCGGCCACCTGTGCCGCGATCGCTCCCCTGCTCGGCGACGGCGAGACGTCGGTCGGGACCCGCGTCGAGCTCGAGCACACCAGGGGCAGCCGGGTCGGCGCCGAGATCGAGGTGACCGCGACGTCGGTGCACCGCGACGGGCGCCTCCATCGCTTCAGCGTCCTGGCACGGGAGGCGGACGGCGGTCACGTGGTGGGAAGCGGACAGGTCACCCGCGTGGTCGTGGACGCCGCGCGCTTCCTCGGCCGGCTGTGAGCTTCCGGGACCGGAACCCGTGGGTCGCTGCCGACGTGGTGCCATCGGCTCGGTCGACAATCCAGGTGACAAGGTAGCCCGAGGACACGATTGCGCCCTGGCTGAATCCGCGGGGCAGGCCGCCCCCGCGCGCCGGGCCTGCCGCCGATTTCGGCTGGCGCGGGCGTCTTGGGAGAATGAGACATCGCCTGCGCCGGGCGCGGGCCGACCCCAGGAGGACACATGGGCAAGACCGGACGCAAGCGCCGAGGCCGCAAGAAGAAGGCCGCTAACCACGGCAAGCGCCCCAATGCGTGACCGCTGACAGCACCCTGTCACGGCAGAGCCCCCGCACCGGATGACCGGTCGGGGGCTCGTTGCTGTCCTGTCAGCTCTGACCCGGGCACGCTGGCGAGTACTGCACTGTC
>JAFMQY010000316.1 GCA_017354415.1 Nocardioides sp. | reverse complement strand
TCCAGCACGTCGGTGAGGACGAAGGCGTTGCGCGGGTCGTCGTCGACGACGAGGACCTTGTGGCCGCGCAACGCCTCGTGCGGCATCGCCGACGGCACCGGGCGGATGCTGTCGCCGCCGAAGGACCGCGGCTGCGGCCCGCCGGGCTGCGCGAGCGGCAGGTGCAGGCTGAACGTGCTGCCCTGGCCGAGCTCGCTGCGCACCGTCACCTCGCCGCCGAGCCTGGCCGCGACCTCACGGCAGATCGCCAGGCCGAGGCCGGTGCCGCCGTAGCGGCGGCTTGTCGTGCCGTCGGCCTGCTGGAACGCCGAGAAGATGCTCGTCAGGTTGTCCGGGCTGATCCCGATGCCGGTGTCCGTCACCGAGAACACGACCCACGCCGGCTCGCCCGCCGCGCTCGCGGCGACGGTGTCGATGAGCAGCTCGACGCGGCCGCGCTCGGTGAACTTGACCGCGTTCGACAGCAGGTTGTACAGGATCTGCCGTAGCCGCTGCTTGTCGGTGACCAGGTCCGCGGGCACGTCACGCCCCGTGGTGATCGTGAGGCCGAGCCGCTTCTCCTCGGTCAGCGGGCCGAACACGCCGCGCAGGTCCTCGACCAGGCCCGCGAGGGCGAAGCGCTCCGGATTGAAGTCCATCTTCCCGGACTCGACCTTGGTCAGGTCGAGTATGTCATTGATCAGCCGGAGCAGGTCAGAGCCGGAGGAGTGGATCACGGTCGCGTACTCGACCTGCTTGACGGTCAGGTTGCCCAGCGGGTTCTGCGCGAGCAGCCGCGCCAGCACCAGCAGGCTGTTCAGCGGGGTGCGCAGCTCGTGCGACATGTTGGCGAGGAACTGCGACTTGTACCGGTTGGCCTGGTCGAGCTGCTTGGCGCGCTCTTCGATCTCCTGCCTGGCCTGCTCGATCTCGGCGTTCTTGGTCTCGATGTCGCGGTTCTGCGCGGCGAGCAGCGCCATCTTGTCGGCCAGGTCGGCGTTGGACCGCTGCAGTTCCATCTGCCGTGACTGCAGCTCCGCCGTCAGCCGCTGCGACTCCTCAAGCAGCGCGTCGGTGCGGGCGTTGGCCATCATCGTGTTGACGTTGACGCCGATGGCCTCCATGAGCTGCTCGAGGAAGTCGCGGTGCGCCTGGGTGAACGGCCACAGCGACCCGGCCTCGATGACGCCGAGCACCTGGTCCTGGAACACCACGGGCACGATCATCACGTTGACCGGGCGCGCCTCGCCGATCGCGGAGGAGATCCGGGCGTACCCGGCGGGCACGTCGTCGAGGACAACCGGCTTGCGGGTCTTGGCGACCTGCCCGATGAGCGACTCGCCGAGCAGCACCTGGCCGGGCGCGCCGCTCCCCTGCGCAGTGCCTCCTTGCGCGGGGCCTCCTTGCGCGGGGCCTCCTTGCGCGGGGCCGTGCGGCAGCCCGTACCCGGCGATGAGCTCCAGCCGTGGCTGCCCGTCGGCGGAGTTGGCGAGGAAGAACGCGCCTTGCTGCGCGTCGACGAGCGGGATGAGCTCGTCCATGATCAGCTGGGCGACCACGGTCAGGTCCCGCTGGCCCTGCATGAGGCCGCCGATCCGGGCCAGGTTGGTCTGCAGCCAGCCCTGCTGCCTGTTGGCCTCGGTGGTGTCGCGCAGGGACCGCACCATGGTGTTGATGTTGTCCTTGAGCTCGGCGAGCTCGCCCGCGGCCTCGACGGAGATCGTGCGGGTCAGGTCGCCGGTGGCGACGGCGCCGGTGACCTCGGCGATCGCGCGGATCTGCCGGGTCAGTGTCCCGGCCAGCTCGTTGACGTTCTCCGTCAGCCGCTTCCAGGTGCCGGACACGCCCTCCACCTCGGCCTGACTGCCGAGGCGCCCTTCGCGGCCCACCTCGCGGGCCACCCGGGTGAGCTCGACGGTGAACGACGACAGCTGGTCGACCATCGTGTTGATGGTGGTCTTCAGCTCAAGGATCTCCCCGCGCGCGTCGACGTCGATCTTCTTCGTCAGGTCGCCCTTGGCCACCGCGGTGGTGACGAGCGCGATGTTGCGCACCTGGTTGGTCAGGTTGTTGGCCATCGAGTTGACGTTGTCGGTCAGGTCCTTCCAGGTGCCCGCGACGTTCGGTACCGTCGCCTGGCCGCCGAGCTGCCCCTCGGTGCCCACCTCACGCGCCACCCGGGTCACCTCGCCGGCGAACGCCGACAGCTGGTCGACCATCGTGTTGACGGTCTCCTTCAGCTCGAGGATCTCCCCGCGCGCGTCGACCCGGATCTTCTGGCTCAGGTCGCCCTTGGCGACCGCCGTGGTCACCGAGGCGATCGAGCGGACCTGCGCGGTGAGGTTGCTCGCCATGACGTTGACGTTGTCGGTCAGGTCCTTCCAGGTGCCGGAGACGCCGCGGACGATCGCCTGGCCGCTGAGCTTGCCCTCGGTGCCCACCTCACGCGCCACCCGGGTCACCTCGCCGGCGAACGCCGACAGCTGGTCGACCATCGTGTTGATGGTCTCCTTCAGCTCAAGGATCTCCCCCCGCGCGTCCACCGTGATCTTCTGGCTCAGGTCACCCT
>JAFMQY010000078.1 GCA_017354415.1 Nocardioides sp. | reverse complement strand
CGATGGCCACTGCACTGGCGGGACCAGGTGGTCCCGACAATGCAGTACTCCCGGTGTGACCTCAGCCTCGGGCCACACCAGGCGCCGCGGCGTGCCTCGCTGGAGCGCCGTCTCATCGCTGGAGGGTCGTCTCGTCGGTCGAGCCAGTCGCGACCACCGGCCGCCGTCGCTCCGGCTGACGGCCGGAGTGGGTTCACCGCCCTCGTGTCGCCCGTCGTACGACGGCGACCATCAGGCCGGGCACCCACGGCCGCGAGCGCGGCGACCAGGATCTCGGAGGGCCGGAGCGCCACCACCGAGACCAGGTTCTGCAGCGGCGGGACGACGAGCGGGGCGATCATCAGCACCGCCGACCCCGCGACCGCGATCAGCAGCCGGTACGACGCGCGCCCGGTGCCGCGGCCACGCAGCGCCAGCGCGACCCCGAGCTGACCGCACGGCAGACCCGCACAGGCGCGCCTCAGCGAACGCCCGGGCGGCGACGACAGGCCCGCCCTGCTCGTCCTCGACCGCGGCCACTACCGGCTCCGGGTGGTCACGCAGCTCGTGCCAGTCGTCCGGGACGGCGTACACCGGACAGGTCGCGTGGGCGGCGACGCCGTGGGTCACCGACAGCGTGGGCAGGTGGTGCGACCGACTCATCCGGTGGTGACCCAGCACGAGCATCCCGGCATCGGCGGCCGATGCGACCAGCGTCGGTACGACCTGCCCGTGCGTCACCTCGGTGCTGACGGTGATGCGTCCCCCCACTGGGCGATCCGTCGCTCGCAGCGCACCAGCAGCTCGTGATCGACTCGCAGGAGCTCGTCGCCCATCAGCTTCAGCTCTGTCATCTGGTCCGGTCCGGCGTGACCGGGGTGCAACACGACGACCAGGTGGATGCGGCCGCCGCGTCTCCGGGCCTCGCCGACCGCGAACTCGAGCGCGGCGTCGTGCTCTCGCACCGGGTCGACGCCGACGACGATGCTCCTCCTCATCGCGACCTCCTCGGACGGGGCTCTCCGTCGCCTCAGCTCATGGTGCGCTTCGACGTGGCTTTCTGCGACCTCGCTCGGGCGCTCACCACGCGCGTGATCGCGGATGGTCCAGGAGCTTCGCTGCCAGGACCGCCGCCTGTGTACGCCGTTCCAGGCCCAGCTTGGCGAAGAGATGCGAGACGTAGTTCTTCACGGTCTTCTCCGCCAGGCACATCCGATCGCCGATCTGCCGGTTGGTCAGGCCCTCGCCGATCAGTCTCAGCAGCGTCAGCTCCTGGTCGGTGAGGCTGGCGAGCTCGGGGGCAGTGGGCGGGCCGCTGCGGACACGTTCCAGCACCCGCGCCATCAGCGACGGGTCGATGAGGGAGTTGCCGGTCGCGACCTGGTGGATGGCACCGATCAGGTCCTGTCCCGTGACCTGCTTGAGCATGTAGCCGGACGCGCCGGCCATGATGGCGCCGAAGAGGACGTCGTCGTCGTCGTACGACGTCAGGATCAGCGCCTTGATGGTCGGGTCGACGCCGCGCACCACTCGGCACACCTCGATCCCGGACCCGTCCGGCAGCCGGGCGTCCAGGAGAGCGACATCGGGCCGGAGAGCGGGGATCCTCGCTGCGGCTTCGACCGCCAGCCCGGACTCGCCGACGACCTCGATGTCGCCGGACGACTCCATGAGTGCGCGAAGCCCCTGTCGGACGACCTCGTGGTCATCGAGGATGAACAGACGCACCGGGGTCGGAGCGTCGCGGGAGTCCTCCGTCTCGCCTGGTCGGGGAACCAGGCTTCCCGGCTTGCTGGCCCTGTTCGTGGGGATGTCCTGCCGTCGCGATACAAGGTCAACGCCCATGCGACCAGGCTGGCAGGCGTTCGGCTGCCACGGCATGGGCGGCAGTACCGCCGCGACGGGACCTTGGTCACCACCTACTCCGGGACCTCGCCTCGCCTCCCCAGCCAGCGGTACATCTCGTCGACCCCCCACACGACGACCGGGAACACGGCGAGGACCAGGAGCTGGGTGGTGGTGAGCGGACTGGTCCCGAGCAGGGTGTTCGCCGGCGGGAGATAGATGGCGGCCGCGGTCACCAGCAGCTCGAACAGGATGCCGCCGAGGAGGAGTCGGTTGGACCAGACACCGATCCGGAACAGCGAGACCCGGTCGGTCCTGGCCGCCATGGCCGTTCCGATCTGGCACACCACGATCCCCGCGAACGCCATCGTGGTGGCCTGGGTGTACAGGCCGTGAAGCGCGGATCCCTCGGACACGTCTGCGCCCCAGTTCCACCCACCTGCCAGCAGGACCCAGAGGAAACCCGCCGTCACCAGCACGGCACTGCTCACGCCGAGGACCCCCCACGCCCGCAGCAGCATGCCTCGCGTGATGATGTTCTCGCCGCGACGTCGTGGTGGTCGTCGCATGATGCCCGGCTCGGCAGTCTCCCGGCCCAGTGCCAGGGCGGGCAGGGTCTCCGTGCCGAGATCGATCATCAGGATCTGAGCCACCGTGAGGCCCAAGGGGACAGCGCCGCCAGAGAGGGCGAAGAGCAGGAACGGCACCACCTCGGGAACGGCGTGCGCGAAGATGTAGACGATGAACTTGCGCACGTTGTCGTAGACCCGGCGGCCGGACTCGACCGCGCGGATGATGGTGGCGAAGTCGTCGTCCGTCAGCACCATCGTCGCCGCCTCACGTGCGACGTCGGTGCCGCTGCGGCCCATGGCCACGCCGATGTCGGCGCGCCGGAGAGCCGGCGCGTCGTTCACCCCGTCGCCGGTCATCGCGACGACGTGACCGAGCGACTGCAGCCGGGCGGCGATCCGTCGCTTGTCCTCCGGGGAGCTGCGGGCGAACACGATCTCCGCTCCCGGATCCGCGAGTACGGCGTCGAGCTCCTGGTTGGTCATCGCGTCGAGGACATCGCCTGTCACGACCCGCGCCCCTTGCGCCCCGATGTGGGCGGAGCGGGCGATGGCTGCGGCCGTGGCCCCGTTGTCCCCGGTGATCACGTGCACCCGGATGCCGGCATCGTGCGCACGTCGTACGGCGTCCGGGACGGCATCGCGGACGGGGTCTGTCAACGCGACGAACCCGAGCAGGGTCAGTCCGGTCTCCACGTCCTCTCGTTCACTCGCGAGGGCGCGACGTTCGTCCATGCGGCGCCGCGCGCAGGCGATCAGTCGCAGCCCCTGTGAGGCGAGCTCTTCGAGACGGGCGCTGAGGTGCTCCCGTTGTGCGTTTCCCAACGGCAACGTGGCACCGTCCGCTCCTGCTGCGTCCAGGCAGCGCGGAAGCACGGCCTCGGGTGCCCCCTTCGTGTAGGCCACGACGCACGACCCAGAAGTGGTGATCTCACCCACGACGGTCATCAGCCGGACCCGCGGATCGAAGGAGAACACGCGCGCCCGGCCTGCGGGCACGCCGCCGGGCTCGAGCCGTGCCGCCGCCGCCAGCAGGGCCAGCTCCGTCGGGTCGCCGGTCCCCGCCTCCGGGTCGGCAGTGGTACACGTGCGCAGCGCCTCAGCGAGGCCGGAGACATCGCCGCTCACCGCCGGCGTGGCGCTCGCGGTCGGTCCCCAGATGCTGTGCACATGCATCCGGTTCTGCGTGAGCGTGCCGGTCTTGTCGGTGCAGATGACGTCTGTCGAGCCCAGCGTCTCGACGGCGCTGAGCTTCTTGACCAGGCCACCTTGCCGGGCCAGCTCGCCGACACCCACCGCGAGCGCGAGAGTGATCGTCGGCAAGAGGCCCTCGGGCACATTCGCGACCAGCAGCCCGATCGCGAAGACCGCGGCCTGCGTGAACGAGAGCCCGGCGAGCATCCCCAGCGGGAGGAAGGCGATCCCCACAGCGCTCGCGACGAGGGCGATGAGCCACGCCACGCGACGAACCTGACGTTCGAGGGGGCTCGGCTCCTGACCGGTACGGCGCGACAGCGCGGCGATCCTGCCCAGCTCGGTGCTCATCCCCGAGTGCACGACCAATGCCCGAGCCTCCCCGGCGGTGCAGGTGGTCCCGGACAGCACGACGTCCTCGGCGTCCACGACCCGGAGCGGGGACTCGCCCCCCGATGCCACAGCCCGGCGCAGGACCGGGACCGACTCTCCGTTGATGGCCGACATGTCCACCTCGACGGCGCCGTCCAGGAGCCGGGCATCGGCGCCGACGGCACCGCCCTCGGCCACGACGAGCAGATCTCCTGGAACGACGTCACGGGCGTCGATCACGACGACCGCGCCGTCTCGCACGACCTCGACATGGGTCGGCAGGTAGCGACTCAACGCGGCGACGGCATGCTGAGCGTGACGCTCCTGCAGGAGGGCGAACGCCGCGTTGAGCCCGATCACGGCGACGATGGCCACCCCCAGCGTGACGCCCTGCGTGGTCAGAGCCAGCACGGCCGCGACCCACAGCAACAGGGCGAGGGGGTGCGTCAGCTGACGAGCGAGAGGACGCAGGAAACCGTCCCGCTCGCCCGCGGCGAGAATGTTGGGTCCGCAGGAGACCAGGCGCGCGGCGGCCTCGGCGCTCGACAGCCCATCGGTGCCGCACTCGAGCCTGGTGGTGAGCTCGGCCAGTGGCTCGAGCAACGGGTCCGGCTCGCTCGTCGTCCCACCCGGGGGTGCCGACTTGACGACCCGGCCGCCGCGGGACAGCTGCCTCGTCGTCGCCCGGGGTTCCATCGTCGTCAGGTGCCGGTCAGGACACCGTCTGCCTCGAGGTCATCCAGGGCGAGCGCGCGAACGATGTCGCGCCGGCTCAGCATGCCGACGACGCGTTCGTGCAGGATCACCGGGAGCGTCTTGAGACCGGTGCCGTTCATGAGAGCCAAGGCGACGTTCACGTCATCGTCGGCTCGGATCGTCCGGACGTCGTGCGTCATCAGGTCCTGGACCCTGGTGGCGACATGCCGCCGGTGGTGCCCGTTGGTGGAGCTCGCGTCCGCGAGCCGGCGAGCGAGATCGGCCTCGCCGACGAGCCCGACCAGCCTTCCGGCGGCGTCCAGGACAGGCAGGCACGTCACGTTCATCCGGTCGAGGAGGGAGACGGCGTGTGCAGCCCAGTCCTCCTCGTGAACCGACACTGCGGGTGAGGTCATGATCTCTCGGACCAGCATGGCCGGCTCCCTGCATCGTGAAGGGCGACCGACACTCGGGCCCTTCGCTGGTCCGGCCTGTCGGCCCGACTGGCGACGCGGGCGCGTCCGGACCCGTCCACCACGGCCACCCGGCATCCACATGTCGCGGCAAGCTCTTCGGCCAGGTGTGCGTGCGCGGTGCAGGTGGGCGAGCCCAGCACGATGAGCTGCGCGTCGCGGCCGGCGCGAGTCAGGGTGCGGGACAACCGGCCCTTCGTGACCTGGACCGTCACGTCGACGTCGGCCACGTGGGGACCGATCGAGTCGGCCACCCGGCGAACCACGCGTTGTTGCCGGAGCCTGAACGAGCCGACCGGATCGCGTTCGAGGCGGCGGTCGCTGCTCGAGCCCGGGTCGTCCACATGGATGACCTCGAGTCTCGTTCCGAGGCGGTTCGCCTCCAGAGCGGCCCATCGCACCGCGGCCGCGTTCGCGTCGGTGTTGTTCACCGCCACCATGACTGGTCGCTGGCGACTCTCCGTGTCGATGCTCATGACCCTTCCGTCCCCATGGAGCTCGATGTGGTTCAGGGCACCACGATCACAGGTGAGTGGGAGTGCTCGGCCAGCGTGATGACGAGGCCTGGAAGAACGAGCCGCTCACTCAGCGAGTGCGGGGGGCGACCGATGACGAGCAGGTCGTACTGCTGTGACAGGTCCACGAGGCACGCGTCGATCGCGCCCCTCGTGACGGCGAGGTGAACGGGTACGTCCGGGTACTTCTCGGACATCCCGGCCAGAGACTCCGACATCCGCAGGTGCGCCTCGTCGTACTCGGGGTCAGCGCTGTCAACGTGCCCCCAGTGGGTCTTGCCGATCAGTGCCTCCCACATGCAGTGGATGACCGTCAGCGGGAGGTCGCGCGCGGACGCCTCGGCGAACGCGTACTCGAGCGGCACCAGCGAGGCTCTCGACCCGTCAGCTCCGACCAGGACGCCACGTCGTCCCTCGCCGGTGGGCCTGACCACCGCGATCGGGCAGGCCGCGTGGCGTACCAGCGCGCCGCTCACCGATCCGAGCAGCAACCCGACGACTCGACCGTGCCCTCTGCTGCCCACGACCACCATCGGGGCGCCTTGGGAGAGCTCGAGCAGGACGGAACGCGGGTCTCCGCCCTCCTGCAGCGTCTCGACGCCGAGGTCGGGGAACCGCTCGCAGGCGAGGCTGCGGGCTCGGTCAACGGCGCGCTCCCCCTCCTTGCGGAGCTTGTCGGTGATCTCGTGAATCGGGATCTGGGCGCCTGAGTACCACGCCTGCTCATGAAGCGAGAGCTGCTTCTCGACGTGGGCGAGGGTCAGGCCGCGGTGCTGGCGCTCGGCTTCGTCCGCGGCCCACAGCACCGCCTGCTCGCCGAGGGGTGAGCCGTCGATGCCGACGACGATGTTACGGCTGGCATTCCATGCTGAAGTGGTCATGTCACAAAGTCTTGTTTCTGGCGACCCTGTGGGTAACGGTCATGGGGCTGCCGTGGAGGGGACCTTGGGACGGAACCTGTGAGGTGCTTCCGACGTACTGGAGGAGGCCGACCGGGTCCTTGGTCCATCGGGTGGAGTCGAGTTCGCCGACAGAGGTCCTCCTCCCCGTCAAGGTCCTGCCGACGACCACGTCGTCCGAGCTGCCGACGCCGCCGGTCGCGCTGGCGCCACCGTGCGAGCCGGTCTGATGATTCACGGCTCCGCAGGACAAACGTCCGCGCACGGAGGCCATGTCGACCCTTCTCCCCGGTCGTCGGATTCCCGCACCGTGGGAGTGAGGACGAGGTCGCGAAGGGAGGTCCCGCCATGGCCGACAGGGACGACGTGGAGAAGGCCGAGGCCGGCAGCGAGGCACGCGAGGCACGCGAGGCGATTGTCAGGAGGCCGGGGAGCGCGTCGGTTCAAGCGATCGGTGACGCCCTGCGCCGTTATCTCGCCGCGGAGCAGTACCGGCGCCGTCGCGTCGGGACCGAGGAAGACGTCGGACACGAATCGCGATGAACCCTGACGCGCAGGGCCTGGCGCCCGACGCGTGATCGACGTGCCTGACACGACATCACCGGGTGCGGCAACCACCGTCAGTCGAACGAGACCACCGGCTCATCTGGGGAGTTGGCGTTCTGCTGCACGTCACTGACGGTCGCCTCGAGCAGGTCGTGTGCCAGGCCACTCAACGCGCGGCAGGCAGCGAGCTCGTCACCGATCTCGGGCCCGTTCACGTCACCGGGGTTCCGACGTGGAAATCCCGAGTGCCGTCGTTCGGTGTGGGCGTCCGTGCGGAGGACCGCGTCGGCGCGTGTGTGTCCGTCCTCCTCGAACAGGTAGATCTCGACGTGCCATGTCTTCGTCTTCATCTCGGCCTCCAGAACTCACGGACCACGCGTCGTGATCCCACATCGAGACTGTCCGGCGCAAGCGCTGCCATGTAGGGGCCGTCGACCACCAAATGGGTGGGCGAAGGTCCCCGGTCGGTCGCCGTGCCGGGATCCATGGCGCGGGGTCCCGACCCCCCATGACGAACGGCTCTGGGCCACCCGGGGGGACCGGGCGAGATTGGGAGTGGAGAGATGAGCTGCGAGAAGGAGGCAGAAGATGACCACAGTTGCGCATCGCCACAGCAACCCGGTGGCCGAGGTTCTGAGCTGGTTCGACAACGACGCGCCGTTCGCCTTCCGTTCCGACGCGACCCCGTTCGTGCGGATCGAGGACTACGTCGAGGACGGCACGTACGTGTTGCGAGCGGAGGTCCCCGGGCTCGACCCGGAGAAGGACCTCGAGGTCGCGGTCACCGGCGACATCCTGAGCATCCGCGGTGAGCGCCACGAGGACAAGAAGGACAAGGGACACCGAGAGATCCACTACGGCGAGTTCGTGCGCTCACTGCAGCTTCCCAAGGGGTCGCGGACCGATCACGTCCAAGCCCGCTACGTTGACGGCGTGCTCGAAGTGCGTGTTCCGGTGGAGGCGGAGAGCGCCGGCACTCGAAGCGTGCCCATCGCACGGACCGAGAAGTGAGGTCGAGAGGGCCACGACCGGCTCGCTGATCGGGTGAGCTGCATCGGGTGCCTCTATGATTGCCTAGCGGTACGGGCGGTTCGCGCCACGTGCTCCTGACGGTGATGGATCCCGCCGGCCACGTCCGTGGCGAACTGCCTCCAGGCTGATGGTTCCTGCCTGGTCCGCTCAGGAGGTATCCGCCTTGCCCATCCGCAGTTCGTCGTCTGCCTGTAAGGCCGAACCGGATGGCCGCCGGTGACCCGCGATCCGCGGGAGCTCGGCGCCATCTTCGTGGGCGGGGCAGTCGGGTCGCTGGCCCGCGCGTACGTCGGTGTGCACCTCGCCACCACGCCGCACCACTGGCCGTGGGGGACGTTCCTCGTCAACATCGTCTCGGCGTTCGCGCTCGGGTACTTCTCGACCCGGTTGCTGGAGCGGCTCCCGGTGTCGAACTACCAGCGGCCGTTCCTCGGGACCGGCATCTGCGGTGGGCTCAGTACGTTCTCGACGGTGCAGATCGAGGTCGTCCGCCTGTTCCAGGGCGGGGACTGGGTCATCGCGGCCGGTTACGCGGTGTCGAGCATCGTGGCCGGGTACGCCGTACTCCACCTCGCCACGGCCCTGGTACGACGTTCGGTGGTGCGCTGGTGAGCTCCACGTTCTTATGGGTGGGGCTCAGCCTCGGCGCGGGGTGCGGAGCCGTGATGCGGTTCCTCCTCGACGGCGCGGTCAGCCGTGCCGTCCCGACCTCCTTGCCCATCGGCACCATGGCGGTCAACCTGACCGGGGCTTTCGCCCTGGGCGTCATCAACGGGGCCGCGCTCCCGCACGCCGCCATGTTCGTCTTCGGCACGGGCATGGTCGGTGCGTACACCACCTTCAGCACGTGGATGTTCGAGACACAGCGTCTCGCCGAAGAACGCCAAGCCGGGCGTGCTGCGCAGAACATCTACCTCAGCGTCGTCCTCGGCCTGGCTGTCGGCGCGGCCGGACTCTGGATCGGAGGCCGGCTGTGATCGACGAGTGCCTGAAGGTCACCAGCTACTTCGGGGAACGGCTCCGCGTGGGCAACCGCTTCTTCTCCGACGTCCTGCTCGACACCTTCGAGGAGTACGACGTGCCGTCCAGCATCCTGCTCCGGGCCACCGGCGGGTTCGGGCTGCGCCACCACCTGCGGACCGACCAGACCCTGACCATGTCCGAGGACCCGTCGGTCGTGGTCGTCGCGGTCGACACGCCCTCGCGGATGAACCCGCTGCTTCCCCGGCTGGCCGAGCTGCAACCACAGGGGATGCTCACCGTGGAGCGGGCACGGGTCATCCGTGGCGATGGCACTTCTGTGCCGACCACGGAGGCACACCACGAGGAGACCAAGCTGACGATCTACGTGGGCCGCCATGAACGCACCTACCGCGTGGCCACCCACGTGGCGCTGTGTGAGCACCTCCAGCAGCGCGGGGTCTCGGGCGCATCCGTTCTGGTCGGGGTCGACGGCACGTATCACGCCGAACGCCAGCGCGCCCGGTTCTGGGACCGCAACCTCGACGTCCCCACGATGGTGCTCGCGGTGGGATTGGGCGAACGCATGCAACGCGTGCTGCCCGAGCTCGGCGCCCTTCTCCGCCGTCCGATGGTCACCGTGGAACGCGTCCGTGTGTGCAAGCGGGACGGGGAGCTCCTGGCCCGGCCCTACGAGCTGCCCGACGTCGACGCGCAGGGGCGCGCGATCTGGCAGAAGCTCATGGTGTACACCTCGGAGTCGCACCTGCACGACGGCGAACCCGTCCATCGGGCCATCGCCCGCCGCCTCCGGCAGACGCAGGCCCGCGGTGTGACCTCGTTGCGGGGCATCTGGGGCTTCCACGGGGACCATCCCGCGCACGGGGACCGGTGGAGTCGGATCGGCCGTCGGGTGCCGGTGGTCACGATCGTGGTCGACGCGCCGAGCCGGATCGCGGCGTCGTTCGACGTGATCGACGAGCTCACCACCGAGCACGGGCTGGTCACCAGCGAGATGGTTCCGGCGATGCTGTACTTCCACGACGGGGAACCGCCCGATGGCGGACTCCAGCTGGCTCGCCACCACTTCTGACGGGGACACGTGGGCGCCGAGAGCGACCCCGAGGGTGCTGTCGACCAGGGAGGGCACTCCTGTGGACCCTGAACGCGCCGCCCCAGGCGTTCTCCAGGGCGGTGGCGACCGAGGACTCTCGTCCTACACCTCGGGCGCTTCGCCCCTCTGCCTCTGCGGCACTCGCGGATGCGCAGGAGCTTCTGGCGCAAGTCCACGGACACTCGTCTCGTCCAGGACGACGCCAGAGGACGCGTCTGTTACCGCCGTTCGCCCTGCGACATGAACCGGATCGCGCCATGGCGAGCACCAACCTGGTGTGGGCGTCCGTCAGCAGCCAGCGGCGGCGACCGCCGTTCAGGACACCAGTGACACGATGACGAGCAGGGAGCAGCCCGAGAAGATGACCGGGCAGAGCCGGTAGGCCATGAAGTCGACGCGGAAACCGGTCGCCAGAACGCCCGTTGGACCTCACGCGGACAAGGAGGACGAGCCATCGAGAGCACCTCGATCACATCAAGGCGTTGCACTCACCCCTGAACTCGGGGAGCGCCCTCCTCAACCACCAGTAGCGGCGGCCGTCGCGTCGCGTCATCCCGGACGGACGAGAAACCTCCTAGGGTCGAGGGCATGGCCGAGGTGGATGCGGTCGTCGTCGGGGCGGGACCCAACGGGCTGACCGCCGCGGCCGTGATGGCGCGTGCGGGTCTCTCGGTGCGGGTCTACGAGGCCGCGGACACCGTCGGCGGAGGTGCGCGGACCCGCGAGCTCACCGTGCCGGGCTTCCGGCACGACCCGTGCTCGGCGGTGCACCCGCTGGGCATCGGGTCACCGGTCTTCCGCGCACTGGAGCTGGAGCGACACGGTCTGGAGTGGCTCCAGCCCGACGTGCCCATGGCCCATCCGTTTCCCAACGGTACGGCGGGAATTCTGGCTCGCTCGGTCGAGGAGACCGCCGTCTCACTGGGGAGGGACGAAGGTGTCTACCGGCTCCTGGTCGGGCCGCTCGCCGGACGGTGGGCCGAGCTCTCCGGTGATCTGCTGCGGGTGCCCTGGGCGGCGTGGCCGGACCACCCGGTGCGGCTGGGGCAGTTCGGCCTGCGGGCCGCCGTACCGGCCGCCCTCCTCGACCGGATCTTCCGCGGTGCGAAAGCCCCAGCGCTGCTGGCCGGGATGACCGCGCACGCGATGGCGCCGCTCACCGCGCCGACCGGCACCGCGGTCGCTCTGGTCTTCGCGGTGGCGGCTCACTCGTCGGGCTGGCCGATCCCGTGCGGCGGGTCCCAGTCGATCGTCGATGCTCTGGTTGCGGATCTCACGGAGCACGGCGGCGAGGTCGTCCTCGACCACGAGGTGCGTGACCTCGCCGAGCTCCCGTCCGCCGAGGCGTACCTCCTCGACGTGTCACCCACGGCACTGGGCCGGATGGCCGGTGACCGGTTGCCCGATCGTTTCCGGTCCCGTCTTGCGGGTTACCGCTACGGACCCGGCGTCTACAAGATCGACTATGCGCTGGATGACCCCGTGCCCTGGACGTCCCCGGTGTGCCGGAGGGCGGGGACCGTCCATCTCGGGGCGAGGTTCGAGGAGGTCCGAGCGGCCCTGTCCGCCGTGCACGCTGGACGCGTCCCCGACCCGCCGTTCCTGATCACTGCCCAGCCGACCGTCGTCGACGCGTCCCGCGCGCCCGAGGGCGGGCACACCTTCTGGGTGTACGCGCACGTGCCCAACGGGTACGTCGGCGACCTCACCGACGCCGTGGAGCGTCAGATCGAGCGGTTCGCGCCCGGCTTCCGCGGCGTCGTACGCGCTCGTCACGTCAGCAGGCCGGCCGACCTCGAGGCCGGCAACGCCAACTACGTCGGGGGCGACATCGCCTGCGGCAGCGCAGCGGGGCTACGGCTGGTCGCCCGGCCCTCCCTGCGCCGTACGCCGTACGCCACTCCCGATCCGGCCGTGTACCTCTGCTCCTCGGCGACCCCGCCGGGACCGGGCGTGCACGGGATGTGCGGTTACCACGCCGCCCGGGCCGCTCTGCGGTCGCGGTTCGGGGTCCGGCTGCCGACCGATCCGTCTGCGGGCTGAGCCATGGGAGGAGCGATGGACTGGTTCGTCGCCGAGCACAGCTGGCTGGCCCGGATGCTCTTCCAGCGGTCGCTGGCCGCGATCTACCTGGTGGCCTTCGTGGTAGCTGCCAATCAGTACCGCGCTCTGCTAGGTGAGCACGGCCTCACCCCGGTAGCGCGCTACCTGCGGGCCGTGTCGTTCGGGCGTTCGCCCAGCCTGTTCCACTTCCACCACTCCGACCGAGCGTTCCTCGCCATCGCTTGGGGCGGCGCCGCAGTGTCGCTCGCGACCGTGCTGGGACTCACCGACGCCGTCCCGCTGCCGGCGGCGATGGCGATCTGGGTCGTCCTCTGGCTCCTGTACATGTCGATCGTCAACGTCGGTCAGACCTGGTACGCGTTCGGCTGGGAGTCGCTCCTGCTCGAGGCCGGCTTCCTGGCCGTCTTCCTCGGGAACGACTCCACCGATCCGCCGTTGCTCATCCTCTTCCTTCTCCGCTGGCTGCTGTTCCGGGTCGAGTTCGGCGCAGGGCTGATCAAGATGCGCGGCGACCGCTGCTGGCGCGACCTGACCTGCCTCTACTACCACCACGAGACCCAGCCGATGCCGGGGCCGTTCAGCTGGTACTTCCACCATCTCCCGAAGCCGCTGCACCGGCTCGAGGTGCTGGCCAACCACGTCACCCAGCTGGTGATCCCGGTCCTCCTCTTCCTGCCGCAGCCGGTGGCCGGGATCGCGGCCGGCGTGATGATCCTGACCCAGTTCTGGCTGGTCACCAGCGGGAACTTCTCCTGGCTCAACTGGCTCACGATCGTGCTCGCCCTCTCCGTGCTGCCCGACTCCTGGCTGGCCCCGGTCCTGCCCGGCTCCGCACACCATGCGTCCGTCGGTACGTCGCTGGCCTTCGAGGTCATCGTCTGTGTAGTCACGGCGGCCGTGGCCGTGCTCAGCTACTGGCCGGTCGCAAACCTCCTCTCGCGCCGGCAGCGGATGAACGCCTCGTTCAACCGGTGGCACCTGGTGAACGCGTACGGCGCCTTCGGGAGCATCACCAAGACCCGTTACGAGATCGTCGTGGAGGGCACCAGCGACGCGCGGCCCGGACCGGCGACGCAGTGGCAGGAGTACGAGTTCAAGGGGAAGCCGGGCGATCCCCGCCGCCGTCCGAGACAGTTCGCGCCGTACCACCTCAGGCTGGACTGGCTGATGTGGTTCGCCGCCCTCCAGCCGGGGTACGCCGAGCCCTGGTTCCGGACGTTCATGGAGCGGCTTCTCGAAGGCGACCGCCAGATGTCGAAGCTGCTGCTCCGGGACCCGTTCGCCGACGAGCCGCCGCGTTTCGTACGCGCGCTCCTCTACCGCTACCGGTTCACGACCCGGCACGAGCGCGCCGACAGCGGCCACTGGTGGGCGCGCGAGCACGTCGGCGAGTTCTTCCCCCCGGTGACGCTGCGCGGATCGGAGAGGGCACTCGGTCGCTAGGGTCGTCGCTCGATCACGGCGGCACCGTCGACCCGGCCCTCGGCCAGGTCGTCGAGAGCATGGTCTGTCTCCTCGAGACCGTACGTCTGCACGCGTGGCCGCACGTCCAGGGTGCGAGCGAGCCTCAGGAACTCCTCGCCGTCGGCCCGGGTGTTGGCCGTCACCGACGTGACCGTGCGTTCCCGGAACAGGTGCTCGGCGTAGTTCAGGCTGGGTACGTCGGTGAGGTGGATCCCGGCGATGGCGAGCGTCCCGCCCTGCTGGAGCGCGGCAAGTGCCACCGGGACCAGGTCTCCGACCGGGGCGAACAGGATCGCGGCGTCCAGCGGCACCGGTGGCCGGGCGTAGGCGTCGCCGACCGACACGGCCCCCAGGTCCCGGGCCAGCCGCTGTGCCGCCTCCCCCCGGGTCAGGACGTGTACCTCCGCTCCCATGGCCACGGCCAGCTGCGCGGTGAGGTGCGCACTCCCACCGAAGCCGTAGAGCCCGAGGCGCCCCCCCGGCGGCAGCCCGGCACGCATCAGGGAGCGGTAGCCGATGATCCCGGAGCACAGCAGGGGTGCCGCGTCCGTGTCCGAGAGCTCGTCGGGGAGCCGGTACGCATAGGCCTCGGGCACGGCCGCGTACTCCGCGAAGCCCCCGTCGGCATCCCATCCGGTGTACTCCGAGCCAAGACAGAGGTTCTCCCGACCCGTGCGACACCAGACGCATGCGCCACACGTCCGACGCAGCCACGCGATCCCGATCCGGTCACCGAGCGCGAACCGTTCGGCCCGTGCCCCGCGCGCGACCACGCGTCCCACCACCTCATGGCCCGGGGTCCGCTCCGGGGCGTGGGCCTGGAGGTCTCCGTCGGCCAGGTGAAGATCTGTCCGGCAGACACCGCACGCCGAGACGGCGACCACGACCTCGTCCTCCGCAGGGACCGGCACCGGCCGAGTACGTCGTACCAGCCGGCCGGGACCACCCGCGCGACCGGCCACTGCCCAGGCACTCATCTCGCTCGGCAGGTCGCCCGGTCGGGTCTCCTCGGATGTCATCGGGTTCTCCTCTCGGCTCACCACGATCCTGCCCGAGGCGGGCCTCAGGCGGGCAGTGCGACGTCGCGGCGACGCAGCGCGACCAGGCCGATCGCGACGAGCGCCGCGCAGATCATCGTGAGCAGGACCAGCGTGGTCGCGGTGACCGGGTTCGCCGGCGCCTTGGGCAGATGGGTGAAGGGCGAGAGGTCCAGCACCCACTGCGGCAGGTCGAGGGCGAACATCGGGCCCAGGACGAGCGACGCCATCAGCAGAACCCAGGAAACGGGTACGGCGGCGCGGGGCAGCAGGCCGACCGCGGCGACGACTGCCGCGCCCAGCACCAGCACACCCGGAAGCTGGACCAGCGCCGCGGCGGACAGCACCGCGACCTCGTGACCCGTGCCTCCCAGCACCCGGCCTGCCGTCAGACCCATGCACCACGCGAACACCAGCATCAGGACACCCGCCCCGGCCACCGCGTTGACCAGGCTTCCGGCGAGCCATCGCCACCGGCTCACGCCGGTGGCCAGGACGGGCTCCAGCGTTCCGCCGGACTCGTCGCTGTGCAGCCTCAGCAGGACCTGGACGACGTAGATCGAGACGAACATGCCGGCCAGCTGGATGATCGAGGTGCGGTAGGCGTCGAGGATCACATGGCTGCCACCGGCGCGGATGTACCAGTCGGCCGTCGCGCCGGTGGCGTGACGGATCTGGTCGCTCATCGACCCGAAGATCACGCCGAAGAGGGCGAGCGCGACTCCCCAGCCGAGCAGTACGCCACGCTGCATCCGCCAGGCGAGGCCCGTGCTGCTCAGCAGACTGGCGGCTGCGTGCCCGTGGCCGGCACGCTCCGGGGCGAGACCGCGGCCGAGGTCGCGTCGGTCGACCAGCCGGGCGGCCACCACGAGCAGAAGGGCGCCCAGCAGCAGGCACAACGCGAGGGGCCACGCGTGGCCGCCGCCGTACGGGCGGACCTGCTGTGCCCAGCCCATCGGGGAGAGCCACACGGGCCAGGCACTGGTGACCCGGGTGCCCGCCCGGTCGACGGTGCCGAGCATGTTCCCCACACCGCTGAGCACGAACGTCGCTCCGAGGACCGCTGCACAGATTCCGGTCGCGGCGCGCCCCGACGAGGCGAGCTGGACCGCGACCGCGGCCACCCCGACGAACACCAGGCCGACCGCACCGACCGACGCGCCGACCAGCACGGACCCGGTCACCGGGAGCCCGTTCGCGAGTACGGCGACCGCCAGGCCGGTGGACAGGGCGAGATCGGCCACCCCAGCTGCCACGACCGCGGCGAGCAGCGCGGCGTACCGGCCGACGACCGCCGCGCCGAGCAGCTCGGCCCGGCCCAGCTCCTCGTCCTGACGGGTGTGGCGCACCACGATCGACGTGCTCAGCAGAGAGGCAAG
>JAFMQY010000015.1 GCA_017354415.1 Nocardioides sp. | reverse complement strand
CTCGCGGAGGTACTGCACGAGCAGCATCCGCGGCTCGACGTCGTCGGAGACCTGCGCCCCGTCGACGGTGAGACTGATCTTGGTCATCGAAGCCTGCCTTTCGCGCACCTGTCTGCCACAGGGGGATCTGTGGTGCCGATCACGCTAGGCCGAGCGGGTTGGTTGAAGGTTGCCCGACCGGACCGACCCCCGCGCGCCTGGGCGGCCGACCAGGGAGCGGCGAGGGTGCCGGTGCGCCAGCCACACCCGATCCCGCCGAAAAGGTGGCTCACGCACCCCCACCGTCGACCGGTGCCCCCGTGCAGCCTCCGTTCGCGTCATAGAAGCCGGGGCCGTCCAGGCCGGGACCGGTCAACTGCGGCCGGTTGGCTCCGCCGCCCGTCTGGTACACGGCGTCGAACCACTGGGTGAAGAAGTTGCCGAGTCGCACCTGGCAGGCGTGGCTGTGGTTCGGCAGGAAGTGGGCGAACCCGGCCTCGAGCTGCGGCTCCGTGATGCTGCCGCCGCCGTAGTCCCGCTGGATCTTCTGCAGGGCCCGCTTGAACCGGTCCGGTCCGAGGATCTGCCGCACCGCGATGTACGCCGTCCCGGGGCGGGTGTACGTCGTGCTGTTGGCGAACAGACGTGCCGGCGTCGGGTTCGACGGCGCGTTGGTCCAGAGGCTGCCGGTGTTGGCGTAGTTGCGGTTGAACTGGTCGACGAGGCTCTGCTGGAACGCCGCGTCACCGGCCGGCGTACCGGGTCCGCCCGCGGTCGTCTGGGCGGTGCGGGCGTTGAAGAGGTACTGACCCAGCGTGGCCATGCCCTCCTTGAAGAAGGTCAGGTTGAAGTTGCCCTCGGAGACGTTGTCGCCCCACCACTGGTGCATGTTCTCGTGGTTGAACGTGCCCAGCGAGATCCGCCCGCCGTTGAACGTGATCATCGTCTGCATCTCCTCCTCGAAGCTGGCGGAGGGGATGCCGACCAGGACGCCGTCGGAGGCGAACGGGAACGGGCCGTTGAACTGGCTCTGGAAATCGGTGATGTCCTGCTGCTGGTCCATCACCGCGAGGTTCGCAGCCTTGCGGGCGTCGCTGAGCGAGCTCCCCTGGGCCTCGTAGTAGCGGATGCCGTCGGAGCCCAGGAGCGAGGTGAGATCGAAGGCGCCGACGCTGTTCTCGACCAGGTAGCTGGCCACCGGAGCACCGGAGCTCCAGTGGTACGTCGTCGAGCCGCCGGGGAAGTTCGCGTCCGGGGCGTTCGACGTGGTCGACAGCAGCTGGCCGTTCGCGATCGCCGTACGGTCCGCGTTGACCGTGTCGTAGAAGTCGTACGTCGGTTTGGCGCTCGGGTGGTTGTTCAGCGGCATCCAGTCCTCGGTGGCGACCGGCTCGGTGGTGACGAAGCCGCCGTCACCGGCCGGGTTGTCGGAGCGGAACCAGCCTTCGGTGGTCCCGTCGCCGTCGAGGTGAACGCCCGGCTGCCCGGTGTAGGCGATGCTCACCTGGAAGACCTCGCCGTTGAGCAGTGGCTGCGAGGGCGTGATGACCAGCTTGTCGGCCGGGCACTGCTCGCCGTTCTGGGCGTTCACGTCGTTCCCGGTGACCTGCGGGGAGCAGGCCGGTGGCAGCGGGTTGTTGTCGGGGCCACCGACCGGGTTGACCTGGGATGCCTCGTGGGCCAAGGGGTTCGGGTCGTCCGGACCGTTCGGGTCGCCCGGATAGGTCGGCTGCACGAAGCGGAACGTCGCCGGCTGCCCGTTCACCGTCACCGACTGCACGGTCATGTCCGGCCCGCCGCCGCCGTCCGTGAGCACGGACGAACGCTCGAAGTCGACGCTGAAGTCGCTCAGGCACTGGATCGCCCGATCGGTCAGGACGACGTGGTTGCCCGTCAGGAACTGGTTCGACGGGGCGTCGTAGACCATGTGCACGTCGGTGTGCAGACTGCGGTAGCCGCCGTTGCCCATGTCCGGGTACACGTGGTCGCCGTAGTGGGACAGGGTGCGGGGTCCCGACGTGCACAGTCCCGGTGGTGTGCCGCCCTGACCGGGCTCGGCGGCAGCCACAGAGGCCGAGGACGCGAGCAGCAGGGTCGCTGCCGAGACGAGCGCGAGGCGACGGAACATGCGCGATCTCCCTCCCGAGAAGCACCGGCGCGTCGGGGTCGCGCGGCCGTGCGTCAGGTCCTTGCACGCTAGCCGGGCCGCAGAAGTGGCCACAAGACCGGGCACGCGCTCAGCCGGCGGGGCGTCGGTCAGCTCTGCTGCGTACGCCGGTAGTGCTCGCGCCACACCAGCCTGTGGACCGGGATCCACCGCGGGATGTCGCGCAGACCGGGGATCCACGGGATCAGGGCGAGCCCGACCGTGAGCGCCATCATCAGCGCCCAGACCTGCGCGTCGGCGTTGTCCGACGTGGAGAACGGCTTCACCTGGTACCAGAACGTGTACAGCCACATCCAGGGCTGACCGGGGTAGTTGCCCACCTCGTTCATCATTCCCCACTGGTCACCACCGAGGTGGTCGGCGACCGCCTGGTCTTCCAGGTAGGCGCCGTCGGAGAGCAGCAGCATCGCGCGGGTCTGGTCACCGCCGTAGAACGTGCCGGACGAGGTCAGCGCCCCTTCGAGCCCGCCTGACGCCGCAAGTCGGAGGAACGCCGACGTCAAGGAGGGCACGGGGCCGTAGCGGCCGGGTGCCACCCGGGCCGGGTTTCCGTCCGGCGCCTTGGCGAGCGCGTCGGAGTACGCCGTTGCCAAGCGGGTCTGCGCCGAGGCCTGCAGGGTGTCCCAGACCCGCAACGCCGTCGCAAGCCCGGGATCGGCGGCCACGTCACGGAGAGGTTGGAGCACCAGGTCCGCGGAGTTGATCGGGATGCCCACGCCGCCCCACTTCTGG
Organism: Nocardioides sp.; assembly: GCA_017354415.1. Classification (GTDB taxonomy): domain Bacteria; phylum Actinomycetota; class Actinomycetes; order Propionibacteriales; family Nocardioidaceae; genus Nocardioides. The sequence goes on along the minus strand of JAFMQY010000015.1, from coordinate 34,893 downwards.
AGCTTCAGGCCCAGCACGGACTGTCCCTCGCTCGCGTTGTTGTACGGGGGGCCGTACGTCGCGCTGGTCGTGGTGCCCGCCAGCTCACCTGCCGCCGTCGCCACGACGTCGGCCGGGTCGGCCTTCGCCCAGCCGGACATGGTGATCGCCTTGTCGTCGGGCGAGGAGAAGATCGCCGCGAGCAGCAGCGACAGCGCCGTGACGACCGCGAGTGCGACCACGAACTCCTTGACCAGGTCGTAGGAGCGGGTCGGGTAGTCGTGGGAGTCGGGTGTCGCGCGACGGCGTCGCTCGGCGGTGGCGGTCATCGCGGCACCTCCTTGCCCTCGTCGCCGAGGGGCGGCACGACGCCGCGGTTGCGCACCAGCACGATGTGCAGGACGGCGATGATGCCGACCGCGAGCGGCAGCAGCACGATGTGCCACATCAGCATCTGCGCCGGGTTGAGCACGTTGAACCACGCGCCCACGCCGATCGAGTTGATGCCGTCCTTGGCCTCACCGCTGATCCACTGGGAGTCGAAGTTGCTCTGGGTGAGGTAGCCGGTGAACGCCGTGGCGATCGAGGTGACGAACGCGATCACGCCGGTGACCCAGGTCAGCCCCCGCCGGCCGCGCCACGCCGCCATCCAGAACTTGCCCCACAGATGGATGACCATGCACGCGAAGAACAGCTCGACACTCCACAGGTGCACGGAGTTCGTGAAGTGACCGATGCTCGAGGTGTGCCACCAGACAGCCCCGCCTATCGCCAGCACCAGTCCGGAGGCGACCACGACCAGGAGCGCGGTCAGGGTGAGCACACCGAAGACGTAGATCCAGGACGCGACGTAGGCAGGCTGCCTCTCCGGAAGGACCTGCTTCGGTGGCAGGGTCCGCGACGTCCAGCCCTTGACCGCACCGGTCCAGCTCCGGTGGCCGGGGGTCGACACGGTGCTCATGACGGGTCCTCCTCGCCGTGCGGCGCCGGAGGCGCCTCGTGGGCGTGGGGGAACGGGAGCACGAGCGCCAGGATGAACACCAGCACCATCAGCGCGATGACGAGGAGGTTCGTGACGCTGGTGCTCACGACGCCCCAGGAGATGTACTTGCCGGCCGTGAACGCGATGCTCATGGGCCGACCTCCTTCCGGGAGGTGCCAACCATTCCCCGTCAGAGTCGACGCAGGACCGGAGGGCGGTCAGGGGAGGACTGCCCCTCCCGGAGGACTTTGGTCCCTCGGCCTCACAGCGGGTCCACAGGGACCGGCACTCACGCGCCGGCGACCGCCAGTCGGCCCTTGAGCAGAGGCTTCGCCGGATGGGGGTGGTCGCCGAGCGCGGCCAGGCAGACCTCGAGCACCTCGACGTCGTACGGCGCGAGCTCGCTGTAGCGGATCACGGCATGCGGGTCGGGGTTCGCCAGGAGTGCCTCGCGCATCGAGACCGCGACGTACTCCCCGAGCTCGACCAGGGCCGGCGACTCGGTGCCGGGGAGCAGGTCGCCGCCGTAGCTGGCGATCGCGGCGGCCGCGTCGCCCCGCCGGAGTGCCTCGAGCACGTCGTCGATGTCGGTGGAGACCGGGAGCGTGAGCCGGTACGGGCGTGAGGCGAGCTGGCCACCGAGTGCTGCCCGCAGGTGCGAGACCTCGGCCTTGAGCGTGGACAGGGTGACCGGCTGGTCGCCGTACACCAGCGCGTGCAGGCGGTCCAGCGAGAGCCCGGCGGGGTTGAGCGCCAGGATCGCCAGGATCTCGGTCTGGCGGCGGTTGAGCAGCAGCCGGCTGCCGTCGAGGGTGGCCTCGGCGTTGCCGAGCAATCGGAGCTGGAGCCCGGTCGGCCCGGTGTCGTCGTCGAGAAGCGTCGGGTGCATGGCCGAGATCGGCATCGCGGTCTCGATCAGCCGGGCGAGCACGCGAGCGGTGGCCAGGCCGATCGGGTGGGTGCGGTCCCAGGTCGTCGACAGATCGACCACTCCGAGCTGGGCGCCGCTGACCGGGTCGTGCACGGGCGCAGCCCAGCACACCCAGTTGTGCACGATCGGCGCGTAGTGCTCGGCGCTGAACACCATGCTCGGCCGCTGCTGCCGGTTGGCCAGGTCGAGGGCGTTGGTCCCGACGGACTCGTCGTCCCAGCGGGCTGCGGGGACGAAGTTCACCGACTCGGCCCTGCGGCGCATGACCCGCCCGCCGTACGTCCAGAGGATGCGGGTCTGCTGGTCGGTGACCGCGAGCACCAGGTCGCCGTCCTCCGCCGTACGACGGAGCTCGGCCTCGACCCGCGACACCGCCTGCTGGAGTGGCGAGCCGACCCAGAACGCGCGCGCCTCGGACTCATCGTCGAGGGGCGCCTCGGTGACGTCGCGGGAGACGTGAGGTTGGGAGCGGTGCCAGCTCTTCAGGATCTCGGGCCGGACCAGCGACGCAGCCTCGTCCCCCTGCTCCACGAACGTGGTCCACGCCAGAAGCGACGCCAGGCGGCGGTCCTGGAGATCGCTGGGCGGCGTGCTCATCGGGGGGGTCCTGACGTCGACGGGTGACCCAGGTCACGGTAGCGCGAGGCGCAACCGACTCACAGAGCCGTCAGGGCGCTCGGGTCACTCGTGGTGGATGCGACCCTCGCCCGTCGCCAGGCGCTCGCCCGAGCCGCCCCAACGGCCGGCGATGATCTCCGCTGCGATCGAGATGGCGGTCTCCTCCGGAGTGCGGGCCCCGAGGTCGAGTCCGATCGGGCTGGAGAGCCGCTTCAGCTCGTCGTCCGTGAGGCCGGCCTCGCGAAGGCGCGCCTCGCGGTCGTCATGGGTACGCCGCGAGCCCATCGCCCCGACGTACGCCACCTCGGGGAGCCGGAGCGCCACCTCGAGCAGGGGTACGTCGAACTTCGGGTCATGGGTGAGCACCGTGATCACGGTGCGGCCGTCGATGGCATCCGAGTCGCGCTGCTTCTCGAGGTAGCGGTGCGGCCACTCGACGATCACCTCGTCGGCGTCGGGGAACCGGGTGTTGGTGGCGAAGACGGGTCGCGCGTCGCAGACCGTGACGTGGTACCCGAGGAAGCTGCCGACCCTGGCCACCGCCGCCGCGAAGTCGATCGCCCCGAAGACCAGCATCCGCGGCTTCGGGGCGAACGCCCACACGAAGACCCGCATACCCTCGCCGCGTCGTTCGCCGTCGGGACCGTAGGTCAGCGTGGCGTTGTGGCCGCTGGCCAGCAGGCCCAGCGCGTCGTCGTGCACCGCGTCGTCGGCCCGCGCCGACCCGAGGCTGCCCGTCACCGGCTCGTCGGGGTGGATGATCACGCGTCGCCCGAGCCAGGCCGGGTCGGGATGCTCGATGATCGTGGCAACCGCCACGGGGCGTCCGGCCTCGAGGTCGGCGGCGAGGTCCTCGAGCTCGGGGAACGTCTCACGCGAGACCTTCTCGACGTACACGTCGAGGATGCCGCCGCAGGTGAGGCCGACCGCGAACGCGTCGTCGTCGGAGATTCCGTACCGCTGGAGGACCGGTACGCCGGTCTCGACGACCTGGGTCGCCAGCTCGTAGACAGCGCCCTCGACGCACCCGCCGGACACCGAGCCGACGGCCGTCTCGTCGGGGCCGACCAGCATCGACGCGCCGGGTGGACGCGGCGCCGAGCGGAACGTCGCCACCACGGTGCCGACACCGACCTCCTCGCCGGAGCGCCACCACTCGAGCAGCTCGGGGAGCACTTCACGCATGGGCGATCACCTCGACCAGGTCGGCGTAGGTCGCCAGCGAGTGGCCGGCGACGAAGTCGTGACAGTAGGGCAGCGCGGCGAGCACGCCGGTCTGGACGGCCTCGTAGCCGTCCTTGCCGCGATGTGGGTTCACCCAGACCACGCGGTGGGCGATCCGCCGCAGTCGGGCCATCTGCTCGGCAAGCATCGACGCATCACCTCGTTCCCAGCCGTCGCTGAACACAACGACGACGGCGCCCCTCGCCATTCCGCGCTGGCCCCAGCGGTCCAGGAAGAAGCGGAGCGTCTCACCGAGCCGGGTGCCGCCCGACCAGTCGGGCACGGTCTCGCCTGCGGCGACCAGCGCGCGTTCGGGGTCGCGGGTGCGCAGCGCGCGGGTGACATGGGTGACGCGGGTGCCGATCGTGAAGGTCTCGACGTTGCCGATGCCGTGGGTGAGGCGGTGGGCGAGGCGGAGCAGGGCATCGGCGTACGACGACATGGAGCCGCTCACGTCCACCAGCAGCACCACTCGTCGTGGTCGTTGTGCGCGGCGGCGCCACTCGATGGCTGCCGGCTCCCCCATCCGGCGCAGGCTCGAACGCAGGGTGCGGGACGCGTCGACGTCACCCCGGTGCCACGGCTGGTGGCGCGCCGTACGACGCAGGGGTGGGCGCGGCCGCAGGGAGGCGAACATCCCGGCCAGGCGCTGCTTCTCCGCAGCGGTCATGGCGGCCACGTCCCGGTGACGGAGCACTTCGGTCGGGCTGGCGGCTGCGCGGATGACGTCGTCGACCTCGTCGGCGTCCGCGGCGGCCGACCCGTCGTCGAGCGGGAGGTCGGTCAGGGACGGCTCGGTCCTGGCCACGGGACGCCGCCGCGGCAGTCCGTCACGGTCGTTGAAGAACGCCTCGAAGACCTGGTCGAAGCGGGCCAGGTCGTCGGGTCCCGTGCAGAGCGTGGCGCGTCCGGCGATGCGCACCCCCGCCGGGTCGTCGGCACCGAGCAAGGCCGCGGCCGCCAGGAAGTCGTGGGCACGGTCCTGCGTGACCGGGACGCCACCGGCGCGGAGCGCGCGGGCGAAGGCGAGCAGGATCTCGTCGCCGCCCCGGACCGTCATGCCGGGCCTGGCCCCGAGCTCGTCGGCCGACCCTGTCGGGACCACGGTGGCCTCACGCCCTCAGCAGCTGGTCGAGCGCCTGCTTCACGCGGTCGGCGTCCTCGCGGTACTTCACCAGGGCGCCCAGCGTCGTGGATGCCGACTCGAGGTCGAGCTCGGCCGTCCCGAGGTGGTGCAGCGCCCGGGCCCAGTCGAGGGTCTCGGCGACGCCGGGAGGCTTGGTCAGGTCGCGTCCCCGCAGCTGCTGGACGACGCCCACGACCTGGCGTGCCAGCGCCTCGGACACCTCGGGCGCCCGCGAGCGGACGATCTGGAGCTCGCGCTCGAGGCCGGGGTGCTCGATCCAGTGGTAGAGGCAGCGGCGTTTGAGGGCGTCGTGGAGCTCGCGGGTGCGGTTGGAGGTCAGGACCACGACCGGCGGGATGGCGGCCCTGACCGTGCCGAGCTCGGGGATGCTCACCTGCCAGGTGGAGAGCACTTCGAGCAGGAACGCCTCGAACTCGTCGTCCGCACGGTCGACCTCGTCCACGAGGAGCAGGGCGGGACTCTGCTGGAGCGCGGCCAGCACCGGCCGCGCCAGCAGGAACCGGTCGTCGTACAGGCTCTTCTCGGCCTCCTCGAGCTCGGCCCCGCCGCTCGCCTCGAGGGCCCGGAGGTGGAGGATCTGGCGCGGGAAGTCCCAGTCGTAGAGCGCCTGCGTGGAGTCGATGCCCTCGTAGCACTGCAGTCGCACCAGCGGCAGCCCGAGCGCCTCGGCCAGTGCCTCGGCGAGCGCGGTCTTGCCGGTGCCGGGCTCCCCCTCGAGCAGAAGGGGCCGCTGCATGGTGAGGGTGAGGTAGGTGACGGTGGCCAGCTCGTCGTCGCAGAGATATCCGGTCTGGCCGAGCAAGCGAGCCACCTCGGCGGCAGAGGTCACCTCCATACCCGTAAGGCTACTTCCCGCACGTGGGGCCACTGTCGAGCCGCGGGTTTCGACCACCCGAACCGCGGGTCGTGACCATGCGAGCCGCGAGTTCAACTCGGGGCCGGGGTGTCGACATCGCGGCCGGAGGCGAGGTCGCCGCACTCCACCAGTACGACGGGACGGGTGGCGAGGTAGGCACGAGCGCCCTGGTCGCCGACCGCAGTCTCGAGTACGCCGGCCCAGTGATCGCGACCGAGGAGGACCGGGTGCCCCGGAGTGCCGTCGTACGTCGCGCGCGCCAGCGCCGCGGGACCGGTCCCGGCCGCGATCACCCGGGCCACCACCTCGGGGACCAGGTCGGGCAGGTCCACGAGCGAGACCAGGATCCCCGCGTCGGTGGAGCCGGTGAGCGACCGGAGCCCGGTCCGCAGCGAGGCGCCCATGCCCTCGGCCCAGTCGGCGGCGACCACGACGGCGACGTCGAGTCCGGCCAGGAGCGTCCGCGCGCGCTCGGCCTCGGCACCGAGCACCACCGTGACCCGTGCGCACCCGCCACGTCGGAGCGTCTCCACCCCGCGCACCAGCCATGCCCCGTCCTGGTCCGTGACCAGGGCCTTGGGCATGCCCATCCGGCGGCCCTCGCCGGCGGCGAGCAGCAGTCCCTCCACGCCGTCAGCCTGTCAGAAGGCCGTCAGCCTCCGAACGCCTGGGCGTACAGGTCCTGCAGGTGTCCCGAGGCGGGTCCGGTGAACCCGCACGACGTGACGGTGCCTCCGGTCGCGGACACGAGGTACTCCTCACCCACCCGGAGACGAGCGGCCCGGACCAGGTCGTCGAGCGCCGTGGGGGACGCCGCGACCTTGGCGACATCGGTGGGCCCACCGGCGTACCACCGGGTCACGTCGAAGGTCGCCGTGCCGTCCTCCAACGACGTGAGGGTGCCGCGGAATGCCACGGTCTGCCGCCGGAGGACGGCGACGTTCGGGAGCATGCATCGGCCGGCGTGCTGCTGGTAGCCGAGCTGGGTGAGGGGACCGCCGGCCGAGGGGGGTGTGTCGTCCCCGCGGTTCACGAGGCCGAACACGACGGCCGCGCCGATCAGCACGACGGCGGCTGCTGCGACCAGCCAGGTGAGGGGGCTCCGGTTGCGGGTACCGCTCTCGCGTGACCCGGATGCACGGGTGCCGGTGTCGGACATGGCGGCCTCCACGAGATGGGCGACCCGGTGCGGGTCGGCCGGTGGCAGGGAGGAGGCGGGGTCGGCCGCGCGAAGCCGCGTCAGCAGCTCAGTGTCGTCTCGCTCGTCGTGGTCGCTCATCGGCTCCTCCCTTCTGTCGGGCTCTCATGTCCGGATCCGGCGTCGACCTTTCGCAGCTCCGCCCGGAGCTTCTCCTTGGCCCGGTACAGCCGGATGCTCGCCGCGTTCGGCGAGATGTCCAGGACCGTGGCGATCTCCCCGGGCGTCAGCTGCTCCCACGCCCACAGCCGGAGCAGCTCGGCGTCAGCGGACGGGATCCTGTCCAGGGCGACCGCCAGCCGGTCGTCGCCGACCGGTTCGGGAGTTGCGCGGGGTGGGTCGAGGGTCGCGATCCGGCCGGCCACCCGCCGTTGTCGTCGGGCGCCGCGCTGTGCGTTGGCGAGACAGAGACGAGCCACGCCGTACGCGAACGGCAACACGTCGGCCGGCAGCTCGCCGTACCGGCGCCAGAGGACGAGCAGGGTGTCGGCGAGCACGTCGTCCGCGGTCGTCGGATCGGTACGACGTGCCAGGAAGCGCCGCAGGGGCTCCAGGGCCTCCCGGGCAACCGTCTCGAAGCGAGAGCGTCGTTCCTCGACGTCGAACGCCTCCACGGACCCCACGGTGACACATGTCCGGAACCCGCCCCGATCTTTCGGCCCATGCGGCTGCTAGACTGCAATCGTTTGCAGTGGTCGGGCCCGGAGGAGGTTGCACGAGTGAGCATCGAGGTCGTCGCGCCACTGGAGGTGCACGAGGTGCCGGGGTCGGACCGCCCGGCCGAGATCTACCTGGCGCAGACCCGCGACGGGCTCTACACGCCGTACGCCATGCGGACGCCGAGCGACCTCGGCCGGTACCCGTTCGTGTTCCTGGCCTACGGCAACGGCGGCGGCGGGCTCGACTGGCTGCGCGGTCGGATCCGCACCCACGCCTACATCACCGAGCGGTTGCTCGCGGCCGGATACGCGTGCGCGTGGGGCCGTTACCGGACCGAGGTCGAGCTCGGCTACCACCGGGGCGGAGAGCTGGTCGTCGACACGCGCCAGGGCATGGACCTGATGAACCGGGCGCCCTTGGAGTACGAGGACGAGGTCGCGATCCTCCAGCACGTGCGCCAGCACCCGCTCGTCGATGCCGGCCGACTGGGGCATGTGGGCGTGAGCCATGCCGGCGAGATGCTCTTCAAGCTCGCCTCGCAGTACGACGGGCTGCTGCGCGCCGGGGTGGCCTGCGAGCCGGCGAACCACGAGTTCCTGGACCTGACGCCGGACGACACGGCGTTCGTCAACCCGGACACCCAGCTCCGCAACATCGAGGAGATGCAGATGCGCGAGACCGACCGGGTCCGCGCCCGCACGAACGTCTCGCTCGCCTTGGAGCGGATCAAGCCGATCGACCTGCCGATCCTCGTGATGGGCCGTGACGACGACCATCTGCAAGGGATCTTCCGGCTCAGCTACGAGCTCCTCGCCGAGGCCGGCAAGGATGCGCAGTGGGTCTCCTGGGACCACCCGCTGCACGGGTACATCTTCCCGGTCACCCGCCCGAACGGGACGGTCGACGTCGACGACGTGCAGGAGCGCGCGATCGACGGGGTCATCGAGTTCCTCGACGCCCGTGTGAAGAACGGCTGACTCACCCGACCGCGATCAGCCCGATCCCGGCCAGCACGACGACCGCGCCCACCAGGCGTCTCGCGGGCCGTGGCTCGCGCAGCACCAGCCACCCGAACGCCGCTCCGACCACGATGCTCGACTCCCGGGCGGCCGCGACGAGGGCGACCGGGGCGAGCTGCATCGCGCGAAGCACGAGCAGGTAGGCCAGCGGGGAGAGCACCGCGACCGTGAGGGCCGGCGTACGCGCGGACGCCCAGACGCGGCGTACCGGGACCGGGTCGGCGCGCTGACGCAGCAGCACGGCCAGAAGTGGGAGCTGCAGGAGCAGGCCGAGCACGAAGTAGGGCACCGGCGGGACGTCGAGGCCGTTGACGGAGTGGTTGTCCCAGAGGGTGTACGCGGCGATGGTCGTGCCGGTGGCCAGACCCCACGCGACTCCCTCACGGGGGTGCACGGCGCGGCCGCCGAGCGAGATCAGGAGGACTCCCGAGACCACCCCGGCGACTCCGGCGACCTCGGCGGGACCCGGCCGCTGTCCGAGCAGGGTGACCGCGACGAGGAACGTGAGCAGTGGCCCGGAGCCGCGGGCGATCGGGTACACCAGGTTGAGGTCCCCCTCGGCGTACCCGCGCTGAAGCACCAGCTGGTACACGACATGCAGGGCACCCGACACCGCGGCGCCGAGCAGCCACCACCATGTCGGCCGCTCTCCGGTCGCCCACACCCAGAGCAGGCCGATCGGCGCCCAGATCACCGACGAAGCCACGATGTAGCACCAGATGAAGGCCACCCGGTCGCCGGTGACGCCCTTGATCGCGAGGTTCCACGTGGCGTGGAGGAGCGCGGCGGTGAGGACCAGCGCCAGAGCCTCTCCGCTCACCGCGACATCCGGATCTCCATGACTCCGGTGTCGGGCTCGGGTTTGCGGCCCCCGTCGTCCGCGAAACCGTGCCGGCGGTAGAAGGCCCGGGCGCGGGCGTTGCCCTCGAGCACCCAGAGGTACGCCGCGCGGTCACCGATCACGTGCGCCAGCAGGTCGTCCGCGAGCCCGGTGCCGTGGGCGCGCTCGAGCACGTTGATGGCGTAGAGCTCGAGATCGACCGGCGGGTCCTCGTCCCGGGGCGGGCCCGAGGTGGCCATCGCGACGATGCCCTGCTCGTCCCGGGCCAGCCACCAGCTCACCTCGCCGGGGTCGGCGATCCGCTCGCGCCAGCGCTCGGTGCGCGAGGCAGGGTCGAGCGAGGCCAGGTAGTCCGCCGGCATCAGCCCGGCGTACGCCTCCTGCCAGATCCGCACGTGCACACGGCCCATCTCCTCGACGTCGTCAGGGGTCGGTCGGGCGATCGTCCAGGACACGTGCGCCACCGTCTCACAGCGCTCGCAGGTCACCGGCAGGAGCCGAGCATCTGGTCGAGCGCTGCCTTCTCGGGCGGGTCGATCGCGAGGTGCCACCGGGTCTTGATCGAGATCCAGCGGACGGCGTAGGTGCACTGGTAGCCCAGCCGTGGTCGCCAGGCGGCCGGGTCGCCGTCGCCCTTGCTCATGTTGGTCGGGCCGTCGACGGCACGCAGCTCGTACAGGTCGTTGGCGAACAACACTCGCCGCTCTCCGCTCCAGTGCCGGGCTCCGGACACCCACGCCTCGGCCAGGGGCACCACGTGGTCGATCTGGATCGCCTGGGCCTGGCTGAGGTCCTTGAGGTTGGTGAAGTGGAGGGTCTTGTCGGTGTAGGGGTCGTGCCACGTGCCCGCCAGCACGTCGTGGTCGCACGATCCCTGCTGCTGCACCCGCGTACTGCCCGGCACCGCGTCGCGCAGCAGCACGTCGTCGCGCTGGTTGCAGCCGTTGCCGTCGGTGTCGACCCAGTCGCTGCCGAAGGCATCGCGGTTGTAGCCCTCGGTGCTGGTCGGCCGGGGCCGTACGACGAGCCGGTTCAGCTCCCCCCGCGCGGTGCGGGCCGCATCCGGCGCCGCGTGCGCGGTGGGCTGCCTCGTCGGACGACGGGTCGGACGCCGGGTCGGACTCCTGGTCGGGTGTCTTGTCGGGCTCGTCGGGTGCCTGGTCGGGTGGGGCGACCGGGTCCTGGTCACGGTCCGGTGCGGATGCGGCGTGCGCTGCGCCCCGGGCTCCGACGGCGTCGTACAGCCGGCCGTCACCACCGTGAGCACCACCGCGATCACGAAGGGAACGACGAGCACTCGCGCACGCACGCCGTCACCCGAACCGGTCCTCATGACACCTCGAATGTAGGACGCTCGCGACCGGGATCCGGGGCGCGTTGCCGGATAGTCCCTGACGAAACGGTCGGTATCCCGCCGCAAAGCCAACAGTTTCGTCAGGGACTACCGCTTCCCCACACCCCTGGACAGCAGCAAGGCCCCGGGCGGACCCGGGGCCTTGCTGGATGGTGCTGGGGGAACGGTTGGATCAGAAGTCCATGCCGCCCATGCCGCCGTCGCCACCCGGCATCGGCGCGGCCTTCTCCGGCTTGTCCGCGACGACCGCCTCGGTCGTCAGGAACAGCGCAGCGATGGACGCGGCGTTCTGCAGGGCGGAGCGGACGACCTTGGTCGGGTCCGGGATGCCGGCCGCGAGCATGTCGCCGTACTCGCCGGTGGCGGCGTTCAGGCCGTGGCCCTCGGGGAGACCCGCGACCTTCTCGGCCACGACGCCGCCCTCGAGACCGGCGTTCAGCGCGATCTGGCGGACGGGGGCACCCACGGCGACCTTGACGATGTTCGCACCGGTGGACTCGTCCTGGGGCAGGTCGAGCTTGTCGAACGCCTTGGCGCCCGCCTGGAGCAGGGCCACGCCGCCGCCGGCGACGATGCCCTCTTCGACGGAGGCCTTGGCAGCGCGGACGGCGTCCTCGATGCGGTGCTTGCGCTCCTTGAGCTCGACCTCGGTGGCCGCGCCGACCTTGATCACCGCAACGCCGCCGGCCAGCTTGGCCAGCCGCTCCTGCAGCTTCTCGCGGTCGTAGTCGGAGTCGCTCTTCTCGATCTCCGCGCGGATCTGGTTGACCCGGCCCTCGATCTGGGCAGAGTCGCCGCCGCCCTCGACGATGGTGGTCTCGTCCTTGGTGATGACGACCTTGCGCGCCTGGCCGAGCAGCTCGAGGCCGGTCGACTCCAGCTTCAGGCCGACCTCCTCGGAGATCACCTGGCCGCCGGTCAGGATCGCGATGTCCTGCAGCATGGCCTTACGACGGTCACCGAAGCCCGGGGCCTTGACGGCGACGGACTTGAAGGTGCCGCGGATCTTGTTCACGACCAGGGTCGAGAGTGCCTCACCGTCGACGTCCTCGGCGATGATCAGCAGCGGCTTGCCGCTCTGCATGACCTTCTCGAGGACCGGCAGCAGGTCCTTGACGGAGGAGATCTTCTGGTTGGCGACGAGGATGTAGGGGTCCTCGAGCACGGCCTCCATGCGCTCCATGTCGGTCGCGAAGTACGCCGAGATGTAGCCCTTGTCGAACCGCATGCCCTCGGTGAGCTCGAGGTCGATGCCGAAGGTGTTCGACTCCTCGACGGTGATGACGCCTTCCTTGCCGACCTTGTCCATCGCCTCGGCGATGATGTCGCCGACGCTCTGGTCGCCACCGGCGGAGATGGCCGCCACCGAGGCGATCTGCTCCTTGGTCTCGACTTCCTTCGACATCCCGTGCAGCTGCTCCGAGACGGCCTCGACGGCCTTCTCGATGCCGCGCTTGATGCCCATCGGGTTGGCGCCGGCCGCGACGTTGCGCAGGCCCTCGCGGACCATGGCCTGGGCCAGAACGGTCGCGGTCGTCGTGCCGTCACCGGCGACGTCGTCGGTCTTCTTCGCGACCTCCTTGACGAGCTCGGCCCCGATCTTCTCGTAGGGGTCCTCCAGCTCGATCTCCTTGGCGATGCTCACACCATCGTTGGTGATGGTGGGCGCGCCCCACTTCTTCTCGAGGACGACGTTGCGGCCCTTGGGGCCGAGCGTGACCTTGACCGCGTCGGCGAGGGTGTTCATCCCCCGCTCGAGACCGCGGCGGGCCTCCTCGTTGAAAGCAATCAGCTTCGGCATGTTTCTCCGCGATTCCTTCTTGGAGTCGGTACAGCAGGTGGCGGCCGGATCGCTGCCCGCGACGGACGGCCAGGCTGCCCGGCGGACCCTTCCCGCCGACGCTTCTGACCTCAGCTCCCCGGTCGAATGTGTTGTCACTCTCTACCCGAGAGTGCCAGCGTCATGTTTAGCACTCGCACCCCCCGAGTGCAAACGTGTCCGCCTGCGCCCCGACCGTTACCGTCTGCCCATGAGCGGTCCCCGCGAACCGATCCGGCTCCCCGAGAAGGCGAGCACCGAGCGATCAGACCTCGATGCCCTGCTCGACTCGACCCGAGTCGGCCACTTCGGAGTGGTCGCCGACGACGGCACGCCGGTGGTGATCCCGACCATGGTCGTCCGCGACGGCGACCGGGTGTTGGCCCACGGCTCCACGGGCTCGCGCTGGATGCGCCGGCTGGCGTCCGGGGTCCCCGCCGCGCTCGCGGTGACGGCGTACGACGGCCTGGTCGTGGCCCGCAGCGCGTTCGAGTCCTCGATCCGCTACCGCTCGGCCGTCCTGTTCGGTCGCTGCTCGCACCTGTCGGACGACAAGGAGCGCTTCCTCGACCTGATCACCGAGGCCCTGATCCCCGGCCGGGTGGCCGAGGTGAGACGACCGACCAAGGCGGAGCTGGCCGCCACGCTCGTGCTGGCGCTCCCGATCGAGGACTGGTCGCTCAAGATCTCCGCGGGGTGGCCGGAGGACGAGGACGACGATGTCGCCGGCCCGGCGTGGGCCGGCGTGGTGCCGGTCCGGTCGGTGTGCGACGCACCGCTCCCCGCGCCGGACCTGCGAGACGGGATCGAGGTGCCGCCCTCTGTCCGCGCCCTGCGCTCGCAAGGTGGGGCCTAGCCGGGAAGCTGGTCGGGTCGGAGCTCGCTGACCGAGAACACCGCGCCGCCACAGTCGGCCACCACGGCCTGCCGGAAGGGCGGGGCGTCGTACGGACCCTGGAGCACGTGGCCGCCCATCCGCTCGACGGTCGCAGCCGCGTCGTCCGCGTCGGAGACCCAGAAGTCGGTGCCCCAGGCGGTCGGCGTGCCCTCGGGCGAGGGCATCATCACCGCGACCACGTCTCGGGGAACCGGCTGACTCGGCTCGCCACCGACGTATCCCGGCAGCCGGAACAACGAGGCCGGTCCGAAGGGCTCCGTATTCCAGCCGAACACCGCGCCGTAGAACGCGGCCGCAGGCTCAGGGTCCGGCGTGCGGAGAGCATTCATCGACCACGCTCCAGGCTCGTTGACGAGCTGAGCACCCTCACGGGTCCCGGTCTCCCAGGCGCAGAACACCGCGCCCTGCGGGTCCACGAACGCGCCCAGTCGCCCCACAGGGCCGAAGTCCGCCCCCTCCCGGAGCACCTGTCCCCCCGCGTCGCGCACCGCCCGCACCGTGGCGGGCAGGTCCTCCACACGGACCTCCATCACCCAGGCGGGCGTCGCGTCCGGTTCGGGCATCGTGCCGATGCCGGCGACGTCACGGCCGCGGAGCCGACCGAGGGCGTACGGCGCCTCGTCCGGAGGACCGCTCTCGGTCTCCCAACCGAACAGCGCCTCGTAGAAGGCCGTCGCGGCCGGGACGTCGTGCTGAAGGTTGGTCACCCAGCAGGGCACTCCGGCCGGGTAGGTGTCGCGCTCGCTCATCGCGTTCTCCATGGAAGTGGGTTGATGTGACTCACAGCACGTTAGTACGTTTGATTGGAAAATCCAAGTATCTAGTTGGAAAATCCATCCATCGATGCGATATCGTCGGATGGTGGCGGGCAAGCGTTCCTACGGCGATCCGTGCGGCATCGCCCGCGCTCTCGACGTGCTCGGGGAGCGATGGGCCTTGCTCGTGGTGCGCGAGCTCGTGCTCGGCCCCAAGCGCTTCACCGACCTGCGCGCCCATCTGCCAGGGATCGCCACCGACGTGCTCTCGCAGCGACTCCGCCAGCTCGAGCGGGCCGGCGTGCTCAGCCAGACCACGCTGCCGGCCCCCGCATCCGGACGGGCCTATGAGCTCACGCCACGGGGACGCGACCTCGAGCCAGTCCTCCATGCACTCGGCCGATGGGGCAGCCAGGAGGGGTTCCAAGCCGTGACGCACGAGATGACCGTCGACGCTTTCGCCGTCGCGCTCGCCACGGTCTTCGACCCCGGCCGGTCCGGCGGCCTGGACGCCGCCGTCGTGCTCGACCTCGGCGGCGACCGAGTCGTCGCGCAGATCCACGACGGCACTCTCGAGGTCAGACGCGGCGAGGCAGAGCAGCCCGACGCGCGGATCGAGTCCTCGGTAGCGGCTCTGCGCGAGGTGCTCTGGCGGGGCCGACCATTGTCCGACGCCGAGTCCGATGGGAGCGTGGTCGTCCACGGATTGCGCACCGCGGTACGCAGGTTCCTGAAGTCATTCCCGCCACCGATTCCGGCGCGTGGACCGAATCCATGAGGCAGACCTTGACGGGTCCCGAATACCACGCCCTGCCTCGCCCCTGGCACCATCGCCCTCGTGATGGTCGAACCCCACGGCAGGGCCGAGGAGCTGGTCCTGCACATCGGGACGGGCAAGGCGGGCAGTAAGTCCATTCAAGCCTTTCTCCGCGCGAACCGCCGGCGCCTCGCAGAGGGCGGCCTGCTTTATCCCACGACTCCTGGAGTGCCTCGGCACATGCGGCTCGGCCTCTTCATCAAGTCGACGGAAAGCATCGAGAGAGCACCCGCTTGGCGCAGTCAGAAAGAGTCCGATCCGGCGAGGTTCCGGAGGGTCTTCCGACGTCGTCTCCTGTCAGAGATCGAGGACTCCGGTCTGCCGCGGGTCCTCCTCTCCGATGAAGTCCTGTTCCACCAGGACGATGCGTCGTTGCGACGACTGCGGCGGCTCACCGGGCGGATGGCGGACAGCACGCGTCTGGTCGTGTACCTCCGACGGCAGGACGACCACATGGTGAGCCGCTACCAGCAGGGGATCAAGACCGGCAAGGTTTTGCGGTTGCAGGAGTGGGCGAAGGGCGACCACTCGCTGCTCTACGACTATCACGCGCGGCTCCGCGCCTGGCAGCGGCTGCAGAAACCGACAGACATCGTGGTACGCCGCTTCGAACCCGCCGCCTTCGTCGACGGATCGCTCTACCAGGACTTCCTCGACGCTGCTGGGATCGATGCCCGAGCAGAGGACCTGGAAACCGTCACGAATCGGAACCCGAGCCTCGACGCGGAGACGGTGGAGTTCCTCCGCCTGTTGAACGTCTACCGCGTCGAGAGCGAAGGGGCCAGGGCGGGGCTGATCGACAACCGAGGTTTGGTCAGCCCGTTGGCCGAAGGATCCACGGGGCCGACCCTGACGCTGCCGGAGCGCACCCTCGACGAGTTCATGTCGCGATGGGAGGAGTCCAACCGCCGGGTGGCCCGGGAGTTCCTCCACGACGAGACCGGGGAACTGTTCCGAGCCCCGAGGAGGACGCGCAACACCACGACCGAGCAGCGTCTCGACCCCGCCCGTCTCGACCACTACCTGGAACTCCTCGACCTCCCGGAGCAGGTGCACGCGCCATTGCGCCAGGTGGCCGAACGCGAGGCAAAGACCCGCTGAGCAGACTGCCCGCGCGGGGCCGATGAGAAGTCCCGCTGTTCCACCACACGTCTCCGTGCGAACGTCGATACAACCGCCGCTCGCTCGTCACCGCGATGACAGACCACCTGAGAGGAAGCGTGATGACCGACTACATGATCCTGTTCCCCGCCGACCGTGAGGACGAGTGGGACGGCGCCACCCAGGAGGAGCGCCAGGCCGTCTACGAGAACGACTATGAGTTCGGGAGGTTGCTCGAGCAGCGCGGCGGCCGGATGACCGGAGGTGCCGAGCTCTCGTCCGCGAAGAAGGCCCACGCGATCCGTCGCGGCCCGAACGGCACCGCGCTGGTCACCGACGGCCCCTACGCCGAGTCCGCCGAGCAGCTGTCGGGCTTCTACGTGGTCACCATCGAGGACGAGCAGGCGCTCCTCGACGCTGCCCAGGTGCTGGTCCGCGCCCACCATGCCGTCGAGATCAGGCCGATCGAGAGCCAGGGCGACGACTGACGGTCCGCCTGTCGATTTCGCCGGTCCTCGGGCGTCATCGCGGTGACAGACTCACCGCGAGCGAGAGGACCAGCCATGACCAGCTACGTCGTTCTCCTGCCCGGTGACGAGGCCACTTGGGAGAACGCCTCCGACGAGCACAAGCAGGAGATGTACGGCCACCACCGCGAGTTCGCACGGCTGTTGGCCGAGCGCGGGCACAAGCAGACCGGAGGTGCCGAGCTCGCCCACAGCCGCGAGGCTTGGGTGCTCCGGACCGATGCGGACGGCACCCAGACCGTCACCCAGGGCCCATACGCCGAGACCGCCGAGCAGCTGACCGGCTTCTACGTGATCGAGTCCGACGACCTCGACGACCTGATCGACTGTTGCAAGGTGCTCGGCAGGGGCGAGGGCGTGATCGAGGTACGGCCGATCGCCGGCGCCTGACCGCCGGCGGTCGCGTCCGAATCGGCGCTCCTACCGGTCAGTTGACGACGGTCGGGAACGCGACCGGACTGTGGTTGCCCTGGCTGTCCACGGCTCGCACGCCCATCTGCACGTTGTCCTTGCTGATGTCGAGCGTGACCGACGTGACGTTCCCGACCGGGATCTTGCCTGTCCAGTCGTCGTCGGTCGTCTCCCGGAGTACCACCTCGTACCCGGTCACGTTCGTCTCCGGGTTCGCACTCCATGCCAGCGAAGAAAGGTTGGTGCCGGGGAGACCTGCCGGGGGCGCGGTGTGGATCACCAGGTCCTTCGGCGTGCTCGGCGACGCCGCCAGGGCCCACAGGGCAGCCGCGTTCACCCGGGTCACCCGAGCCACGTAGTCGAAGTCGACGAACTCGATCAGGTCGCCGAACTGCACGCCGTTTTCCACCCGGACGTTCTGGTGCTCGTGGTTGAAGTTCTCCCGTGGCTCAGTGATCCTCGCCGCCGGGTATCCGTGACGCTGGAACGAGAGGGAGTCGGTCCCACGCAGATACCGGTCGCGGCGCCAGATCGTCCGGATGTTCATTCCCGTGAGGTCGAACGGCGCAACCGACACCACGAACCGCCCGAGCTGTCGCGACACCCCGTCGTTCTCGCCGCCGACCGACTGCATGATCGAGATCTGGTTCGGGGTCGCGGTGGTCGGGATGCCCTCGAGGAACATGCGCACGGTGAACGGGTCGGGCTTGTGGCCGTCGAAGGAGTGGCTGGCCCCGATGATGTCGTTGCTGAACATGCCCTGCACATCGTTCCCGGCGGCCGCCATCTGGGCGGCCATGTGCGACGAGCCGTACAGCCCCTGCTCCTCCCCGGCCACCGTCGCGAGCACGATCGTGCCCGGGAACTGATGGGTGGCGAACAGCCGCGCCAGCTCGAGCACGCAGGCGACTCCGGAGCCGTCGTCGTCCGCGCCAGGTGCGTCACTGGTGAAGTCCAAGACGTCGCTGCATCGAGAGTCCAGGTGCCCGGTGATGACGTAGAAGCGCTCCGGGGACGCCGTGCCCTGCAACGTGGCGATGACGTTGGTGATCGTGGTCGGTACCGGGATGGCGCTCGACACCGGCTGCACGAACGTCTGCTGCTGGACCGTCATGTTGCCGCCGGAGGTCGCGGCGATGTCCTGCATCTGCTGGGTCACCCAGGCAGTGGCGGCGCCGATGCCGCGCACCGGGTCGGTCTGGCTCGAGGCGGTGTGCCGGGTGCCGAACTGGACCAGCCGCTGGATGGTGGCCTTGATCCGGTTCGGGTCGACCTGTCCCAACAGCTGTCGCAGGGCGGGATCGAAGGTGGGTGCGTCGAGCGCGGAGCCGAGTCCGGCGGGCCGGGCGTACGCGGGGGAGGTTGACAGGGCGAGCGGCGCGGCGACTGCCGCGGTGGCCGTGACGGCCGAGGCAGAGACGAACGCGCGGCGGCTCGGGCCGGGTGAGGCCGAACCGTGGGCGTTCTCCGAGATATGGGTGTTTTCCATCCTTCGAACCAAGAACTGTCACCTCCCGCTGTCAAGAGGCCCGTCGGGCGAGTCGGCGTTCGGTGACATTCGCCGACTTGTCGGGGGCTCGTCTGTCGAATGACGTCCCCCGCGCCCGTCATCGCGATGACAGACTCCGACACGAGAGGACGGGACGCCATGAAGTTCGTCGTGCTGATGGCCGAGGAGGACCCGGAGGCCTGGGACCGAGCCACGCAGGAGTACCGGGACGAGGTGTTCGACCGCCACCGCACATTCGACAAGGCGGTGCGTGAGCGCGGGGAGATGCTTTCCGGTGAGGCGCTGGCGCTGCCACGGGAGGCTCAGACGCTGCAGCCCGGCCGCGGTGGCGACCGGTTGGTCACCGACGGGCCGTACGCCGAGACCGCCGAGCAGCTCGGCGGCTTCTACCTGATCGATGTCGACTCGCGCGAGACCGCGCTCGACCTGGTACGGCTGCTGCCGGAGGGCTACTCGATCGAGGTCAGACCGGTCATCCGGATCGAGGGTTATGACGCCTGACGAGCCCGGCCGCGCGCTCGAGGCGGCCTGGCGCGAACAGTGGGGTCGGCTCACGGCGTTGCTGGTCGCGCAGTACCGACGCCTCGACCTGGCCGAGGACGGGCTCGCCGACGCCTTCGAGGCTGCGGCGCGGACCTGGCCCCGGGACGGCGTACCGGACAACCCGCCGGCCTGGTTGCTGACCAGTGCCCGGCGGCGGGTCCTGGACCGACTCCGGGCCGAAGCGGTCGCAGCTCGGCGGCTGCCCGTGCTCGCGGTCGAGACCGAGCTCCAGGAGGAGGCGCAGCGGGTGATGGCGGATGCCGGCGAACCCGTGCGCGACGAGCGGCTGCGGCTCGTGATGCTGTGTGCGCACCCGGCCCTGTCGCGCGAGAACGCCGCCGCGCTCACCCTGCGGATGGTGATCGGAGTGTCCACCGCCGACATCGCCCGGCTGTTCCTGATGCCGACGGCGACCATGGCCGCGCGTCTGACCCGCTCGCGCAAGGCCTTGGCGGGGGAACGGTTCGAGGTCCCGCATGGCGCTGAGCTGCGGGCGCGCGTCGGGCGGGCGGCGGACGTCGCCTACCTGGCGTTCACCGCCGGGTATGCACCGCCCTCGGGGCCGGAGCTGGTACGTCGTGACCTCGCGGGCGAGGCGATCCGGCTCGCGCGTCTGCTGCGCGAGCTGTTGCCGGGCCGGGCGGATCTCGACGGACTGCTGGGTCTGATGCTCCTGCAGCACTCCCGTCGCGACGCCCGCCTGGTCGACGACACGCTCGTGCTGCTGCCCGACCAGGACCGGTCACGCTGGCACGCCGACGAGATCCACGAGGCGCTGGCGATCCTCACCCCGTACGTCACCGCGCCCGGCACGCCGTACCTCCTCCAGGCGCTGATCGCCGCCGAGCACGCGATCGCGCCGCATCCGGACGCCACGGACTGGCCTCGCATCGTCGAGCGGTACGACGAGCTGGTCGAGATCGCGGACTCGCCCGTCATCCGGCTCAACCGGGCGGTGGCGGTCAGCGAGGCGGACGGTCCGCTGGCCGGCCTCCGCGCCTTGGACGGGCTCGAGCTGCCGGGTCACCGGCTCCCGGGCGTCCGGGGCGAGCTGCTGGCCCGGGTCGGCCGCACCGACGACGCCCGAGCCGAGCTGGCCCACGCCATCGAGCTCTGTGACAACGAACCCGAACGCGCCCACCTCGTCTCCCGCCTCGCCGCCCTGGACTGACGCGTTTCCTGGCTACCCCGCCGCTGTGCATGGACGGCGCCTGCTGGGGTAGTCCCTGACGAAACTGTCGAGATTCGGGCCCGAGGGCAGCGGTTTCGTCAGGGACTATCCCAAGAACCACGCCGGACGGTGCGCGGAGGGCCTGCGCGGGTCGGCGTACGACGAGACCGCGGGGATGCGACAGGCTCGATTGACGTCGAACTCGAGCGACGCCCACGCGGTGTCGGGAGGTGGTCCTAGGGTGAGCGTCGTGCCGAGATCACTGACCGGGCAGCTCGCCGGGCTTCGGGCACGGCCGGCGACCCGGTTCTTCGTGTCCATGACCCGGTCGGTGCCCGGGTTCGCGGTGGCGTGGTGGCTGCTGCTGCTGCTGCGAGCGCTGGTGCCTCCGGGTCTGGCGGTGTCGACCGGCATCCTGGTCGGGCGGGTCGGGTCGGGGGGTGAGCTGACCGGCCCGTTGGTGCTGTTCGCTGTGGTCTTCGTGGTTTCGCAGGTCTCCCCACCGGTGCACCAGGTGGTCGGACAGCTGCTGGGGCACCACCTCTCGTCGGTGCTCAACGACCGGCTGATGACCGCCTCGCTCGGCCCCGACGGCATCGGGCACCTGGAGCGTGGGGACCTCACCAACGACCTCACCACCGCCCGCGACTTCGACCTCGGGATGACCGGCCCACCGATGTTCCTGAACTTCGACTTCATCGGCCAGGGCCTGGTCATGCTCCTCGGCGGCATCGCCTCCGCCCTGGTCCTCGCCGGCTTCGCGTGGTGGGCACCTCTCCTGCTCCTGGCGGCATGGGGCTCGACCCACTGGCTGCTCCGCGAGAGCGGGGTGTGGCGCGACCGCAACACCGACGAGGTGAAGGCGGCGCGGCGGCACACCGACTACGCCTACGACCTGGCGACCGAGCCGGCTGTCGCCAAGGAGGTGCGGCTGTTCGGGCTGGCACCGTGGCTGCTCGAGCGGTTCACCGGCCACCGGCTGCACCTCCACCAGCTCCAGTACGACGCCACCAAGCTCCGTGAGAAGTCCCTGACCGGCGCCCTGGTGATCGTGCTCGTCGCGAATGCCCTGCTGTTCTGGCTCCTCGCCGAGGCGGGGTACGCCGGACGGCTGGACCTCCAGGGCGTCGTCACCTACGCCGGAGCCGCCTTCGGGGCCAGCTCGATCGCGTTCGGTGGGCTGAGCTGGGCGCTCGACGGCGCGACGGCCCCGGTCGTCGCGATCGAGCGGCTCGAGCCGGAGATGGCGCAAGCAGGCGCCCTGTCCCGTCCGGCCGGATCGACGCTCCCGTCGGCACACGCGCCGGAGATCCGGTTCCGCGACGTCACGTTCACCTACCCCACCGGCATCCGGCCGGTGCTGGAGCACTTCGACGTGACCATCCCCGCCGGCACCTCGCTGGCGATCGTCGGCCAGAACGGCGCCGGCAAGACGACGATCGCCAAGCTCCTGTGCCGCCTCTACGACCCCGACTCCGGGTCGATCGAGATCGACGGCGTGGATCTCCGTGACCTCGACCTCGACGCCTGGCGGCAGCGCCTGGCCGCGGTGTTCCAGGACTTCGTCCGCTACGAGCTCTCGCTCCGCGACAACGTCGCCCCACATGGGGCCGACACCGAGGTCGTCGAGCACGCCCTCGAGCAGGCCGGCGCGCTGGGCCTCGCCGACCTCGACGCGCCGATGGCCAAGGGCTACCCCGGCGGTGTCGACCTCTCCGGCGGGCAGTGGCAGCGGGTCGCCCTGGCCCGCGCGATCGCCGAGGTCGGCACCGGCGCTCGGGTCGTCCTTCTCGACGAGCCCACCGCGATGCTCGACGTCCGTGGTGAGGCCGAGATCTTCGGCCGGGTGCTCGGCGCGACGTCCGAGGCGACCACCATCCTGATCTCGCACCGCTTCTCCACGGTCCGGCAGGCCCAACTGATCTGCGTGGTCGAGCACGGCCGCGCGATCGAGCTCGGCAGCCACCACGAGCTGATGAGCGTGGGCGGTCGCTACCGCACGATGTACGACCTCCAGGCCATCCGCTTCGCCCACGAGGTCGAGTACGACGAGCACGGGGAGGAGGTCGTCCATGAGTCGCTATGAGCCCGACCCGGTCCACGAGGACGACCCCGGCCCGATGCCCGCGGCGGTGCCGTCGATGGTCCGGGTGGTCCGGCTCGGGTACCACGCCGAGCCGCGGCTGCTCTGGGCGTCACTGGGGATGACCGCCCTCGAGGCGCTGCCCGACGTACTCGTCGGCATCTGGCTCGCGCTGGTCACCGACGGCCTGGTCCGCCACGACCGCACCTTCTTGTACGTCGGAGCCTTCGGCCTCGCCGCCTCCGCCACCCTGATGTGGGCGCTGTCGGTCACCCTCGACCGCACCACCCGGCGCCTGGGCGACCGGCTGAACATCATGTTCCAGGGGCACGTCGCCCGGCTGCAGGCGGAGGTCGCCACCGTCGAGCATCACGAGCGGCCGGCGTACCTCGACCGGATCTCCGTGCTGCGGACAGGGGTCTTCGCGCTCGACCACCTGTTCCGCTCGATGTTCACCATGGTCGGCTGGCTGCTGCGCCTGGCCTTCGTGTGCCTGCTGCTCGCCGCGATCGACCCCTCCCTGCTGCTCCTGCTCGTCGGCGCCGTGCCGCTCCTGCTCGTGGCGGTCTGGCGCCCGAAGGTCGAGAAGGCCACCGAGGAACGGGTCGCCTCCTACGCCCGTCTGGGCCGGCACCTGTTCACGGTCGGCACGACTCCGCCTCCGGGCAAGGAGGTCCGGGTCGCCGGCAACCAGGCCCTGCTCGCGGCCCGGCGCCGCCGCGCCTGGGGCACCTGGTTCGCGGGTCTCCGCGCCACCCAGCTCGCCAGCGCGGCGTGGCTCACGCTGGCCTGGGCCGTCTTCTCGCTCGCCTTCGTCGCCGCGGTGGTCTACGTCGTACACGGGCTCGACCGCGGACCCGGAGCGGTCGTGCTCGTGCTCACCGCGGGCGGCCGGCTGTCGGCGTACGTCGGGTCCGCGGTCGGCGAGCTCAGCTTCCTGCGCGGCATCTGGCTCGACTCGGCGAAGCGGCTGGCCTGGCTGGAGGACTTCGCAGCCCGGCAGAACGCCGACGCCGACCTGTCCGCGCCCGACCGCCTCAAGGACGGCATCCGGTTCGAGGGCGTCTCCTTCGCCTACCCCGGCACCACCCGCCGGGTGCTCCAGGACGTCGACCTCACCCTGCCGGCCGGGGCGGTGGTCGCGGTCGTCGGCGAGAACGGCGCAGGCAAGTCGACCCTGGTCAAGCTCCTGGCGCGGATGTACGCGCCGAGCAGTGGCCGGATCACCGCCGACGGGGTCGACATCGCTCACATCGACGCCGGCGAGTGGCGGGAGCGGCTGGCGGGGGCGTTCCAGGACTTCGCGCGCCTCGAGTTCGTCGCCGCGACCACGGTCGGCCTCGGCGACGAGCCCCGCAGCGACGACGAGGATGCGGTGTGGTCGGCGGTCGCCCGCGCCGGCGCGACACCCGTCGTCGACGAGCTGCGGGAGGGCCTCGACACCCAGCTCGGTCCGTCGTGGGAGGGCGGCGTCGACGTGAGCTTCGGGCAGTGGCAGAAGCTCGCGCTCGCCCGCGGCTACATGCGGCCCGAGCCGCTGCTGCTGATGCTCGACGAGCCGACTGCCGCCCTCGACGCCGAGACCGAGCACGCGTTGTTCGAGCGGTTCGCGAGCGGTGCCCGTGAGGTCACTGCCAACGGCCGGGTCACGGTCCTGGTGTCCCACCGGTTCTCGACCGTCCGGATGGCCGACCTGATCGTGGTTCTCGACGGCGCACGGGTGGTCGAGGTGGGCAGCCACGCGCAGCTCATGGCACGCGGCGGCACGTACGCCGAGCTCTACTCGATCCAGGCCCGGAGCTACGCCTGACCGCGCCCCCGCCGGCCGCCGACGTAGGTTCGTCACGTGCGACCGATCCACCGCTGGGCCGTGGTCGCGGGGGTCTTCGTGCTGCTGGCCCTCGCACCGATGGCCGGTCGCGCGATCCCCGCCCACGACCGGTCTCTGTCGGCCGGGCAGCTGCTGAGCCTGGTCCGCGACGGCTACACCGCGCCGTACTCCGGGACCGTGGAGGCGAGTGGTCGTCTCGGGCTGCCGTTCAACGACCGGTTCACCGACCTCGCGGACCTGCTCGGCGGTCAGACCCGGCTG
This sequence comes from Nocardioides sp., assembly GCA_017354415.1. GTDB lineage: Bacteria > Actinomycetota > Actinomycetes > Propionibacteriales > Nocardioidaceae > Nocardioides. Next base: position 10,357 of record JAFMQY010000015.1, on the reverse strand, counting down.
CGCGTCTGGTGGCGCGGCCCCGACGACTGGCGGGTCGACCGGCTGCTCGACACCGGCGAGGTCGACCTGTTCCACCACCAGGACGTGACCACCCAATGGGACTACGAGCGCGACGAAGCCAGTGTCGGCCCCGACCCGGAGATCCGGCTGCCCCGCGACTCCGACCTGCTCCCGCCTCGGCTGGCGGCGTTGCTGCTCGCCGGGGCCGACGGAAGCGACGGTTCATCAGGTTCGCAGGATGAGTCGCAGGTGTCCCGGCTGGGAGCCCGTCGCATCGCCGGGCGGGACGGCCTCGGTCTGCGGCTCCGCGTCGACGACCCGCGCTCGTCCATCGACCACGTCGACCTCTGGGCGGACGCCAGCACGGGCACGGTGCTCGCGATCGACGTGTACGGCGCGGGCTCGGTGCCGGTGCTGACCTCGGCGTTCACGTCGTTCGACAGCGCCCGCCCGACGTTCGATGTCACCCGCTTCCGGGCACCGGCCGGCGTACGCCAGCACTTCGAGCCGCTCCTCGACTTCGCCGACGCCGCCAACCAGTACGCGCCGCTGACTCCTCCGGAGACGCTGGCGGGGCTGGCGCGAAGCAACCGGAAGGGGCGGGGCGTCGGGGCCTACGGGACGGGTCCGACCCGGCTGGTGGCGATCCCCCTCCAGCAGCGCGACGCCGCCGTGCTGACCGACCAGCTGTACAACTCGGGCGCGACCATGAGGCACGGCCAGAGCCTGCTGCGAGCCGGGCCGCTGGGGATCATGCTCACCGCCATCCACTCGCCGTTCGAGTTCCAGTGGCTGCTGACCGGGACCGTCACCGACGACACCCTCCGCCGGGCCGCGGCAGGGCTGGCGCGCGGGAGCAGCTACCGATGATCCGCACCCAGGGACTCACCAAGTACTTCGGCCGCATCCGGGCAGTCGACGACGTGGCACTCGAGGTTGCAGAGGGCGAGATCTACGGGTTCCTGGGCCCGAACGGGTCGGGCAAGACCACCACGGTACGGATGCTTCTCGGTCTGGTGCTCGCCACCTCGGGGAGCATCGAGATGATGGGGCACCCGATGCCCCGGCGCGCCCGGGAGGTGCTCCCCGAGGTGGGCTCGCTGGTCGAGGGCCCCGCGGCGTACCCCGGCCTCTCGGGCCGGGCGAACCTCTCGCTGGTCGACGCCATGGGTCCCGGGGGCTCGCGTGCCACCCGGTCGCGGAGGATCGAGGAGGCGCTGGAGGAGGTGGGTCTGGCCGGCGTCGACCGGCGTCCGGTCCGGGCGTACTCGCTCGGGATGCGACAGCGGCTGGGCCTGGCCGCGACACTGATGCGCCGGCCTCGTCTGCTGGTGCTCGACGAGCCGACGAACGGCCTGGACCCGCAGGGGATCCATGAGGTCCGCGAGCTGCTGCTCCGGCTGAACCGTGAGGGCACCACGATCTTCCTGTCCTCCCATCTGCTCGCCGAGGTCGAGCAGCTGTGCCACCGGGTCGGGGTCCTCGACCGCGGCCGGCTGGTGCTGCAGGAGTCGCTGGCCGAGATCCGGCGCCCGACCGGACGGTGGTACGTCGAGACCCAGGACGTGGCGCGGGCCAGGGCGCTGCTGGACGGCCAGGTCGACCGCATCGAGGGCGACCGGCTCGTCGTTCGGCACGACGACTCGGCGGCGCTGAACCGGCTCCTCGTCGAGGGCGGGGTGCGGGTCACAGCGCTGACCCCCGAGCGCCGGACCCTGGAGGAGGTCGTGCTGAAGGCGACGACGGACAGCCCCGACAAGGTGGTGCGGCCGTGATCGCTGTCGAGCTGACCAAGATGCTGCGGAGCCGACGCAGCTGGGTGACGATCGCGGTGATCGACGCGCTGCCGATCCTGGTCGCGGTGCTGCTGGCCGTGACCGACATCGGACCGCGTCCCGGTACCGGACCGGCGTTCCTCTCGGCCGTCCTGACCAAGGGCGAGCTCTACCCGTTGGCCGCCGTTGCGATCGTGCTGCCGCTGTTCCTGCCCGCGGCGGTGGCGATCACAGCCGGGGACGCCGTGGCCGGGGAGGCACAACAGGGCACGCTGCGCTACGTGCTGGTCCGCCCGGTCGGCCGTACCCGGTTGCTGGTCGCCAAGCTCGTCTCGGTGACGGCGTTCGTGCTGGTCACGCTGCTGGTGGTCGCCGTGACCGGGCTCGTGCTGGGTGTGCTGCTGCTGGGGGACAGCAACAGCGCCACCCCGACGACGACGTTCTCGGGCACTGACCTCACGACCACGCAGCTGGCGCAGCGCACCGGGCTGGCTCTCGCATACGCACTGCTCTCGATGCTCGGGGTGGCCGCGGTCGCGCTGTTCCTGTCGACGGTGGTGCGGACGCCGCTGGCCGCCGCGATGGGGACCCTCGCGCTGCTGATCGGGTCGACGCTGCTGCTCACCCTGGACGCCGCCCACGCGCTGCGGCCCTACCTCGTGACCCGTTACTGGCTGTCGTTCGTCGACCTGTTCCGCGACCCGATCCTGTGGCACGACGTCGTGCTCGGCGTGCTCCTGCAGGCCGGGTACGTCGTGCTGTTCCTCGCCGCAGCGTGGGCGAACTTCATGACCAAGGACATCACCGACTGAGACACACCGATGCGGGCGGCATCCGCGGCGGTGTGGGACGGAGCTCGTCGAGCACCATCGCCATCACGACCGGGTCGCCCGGCAGCTGCCCGTGGGTGACGTGGTGGCCCGGACACACGTGCTGCACCTCCACGTCCAGGGCCCCCGAGAGGGTCGCGGTGTCGGGAGGCGTGGAGACGCGGTCGTCGGCGGTCCAGATCGCGACCCATGCCGGCCCGGGCGGCGTCTCGTCCCCCGCGTCCAGCGAGCGGAGCAGCGAGCTGCCCGTCGCCAGTTGCCGGCAGGCGGCTGGGCAGCGGTCCGGCGCCAGGTCGGTGGCGAGCGAGGCCAGCTCGGTGCCGTGGTGCGGCGAGCCGAGGGTGACGATCCGGCGGGCGAAGGACCCGCCATCGAAGTCACGCACCCAGAGCCGGACGACGATGCCGCCTGCCGAGTAGCCGACGAGGTCCACCGAACCGCCCGGCCCGGCCACGCGTCGTACGGCGCTCTGGAGCACGGCGGCCTGGAGGTTGAGGTCGCCCGTGCCGTTGCCCGCGAGCTGGACGATGCTCACGTCCCGCCCGGACGCGCGCAGCGCGGCGGCGAGCGGCTGCAGGTCGCCGGTGCTCCCGCCGTACCCGGGGACGAGCAGCACCGGCGGCTGTGCCTTCTGCGCGACCGGGTTGACCTGCGGGTCGGAGCCGACCAGGCGCGGCACCGCGACCCCGGCGACGATCGCCACCACCGCCAGGCACGCCAGGCCGATCAACCCGAGCACCACTCGGCGCCGGGCCGGCGCGAGATGGTCGAGCACGCGACCAGTCTCGCGCTGAGGCCAACCTCACCCGCCGGCGACCGCCGGGATCACCGAGATCTGGGTGCCCTCGGGGGTGTTGGTGTCCAGGTTGTCCAGGAAGCGGACGTCATCGTTGCCGACGTACACGTTGACGAACCGGCGCAGCTCGCCCTGCTCGTCGACGATCCTCCCCTTGATGCCCGCGTAGTTGCTGTCCAGGTCGTCCAACACGGCGGCCAGGGTGTCGCCGTTCGCGGAGACCTCCGACTCGCCCCCGGTGTAGGTGCGCAGGATGGTCGGGATGCGGACGGACACGCTCATGGGGACTCCTCCTCGGGTGGGTAGTCCGTGACGAACATCAGCCGGAACCGGCGATTTCGAATGACGTTCGTCACGGACTATCGCAGCAGCCGCCTGACGTCAGGCGATGCCGGTGGCGCTGAAGGCAGCGTACGACGGGTCGATGGTGGCCGCGGGACCGACCGCCCCGCCGACGGCGTCGAGGGTCTTCAGGCCCATGCCGGTGTTGATCACGACGGTCTCCTGCGTCGGGTCGAGCTGCCCGGTCTCGACCAGCTTCTTCAGGCAGGCGACGGTCGTACCGCCGGCGGTCTCGGTGAAGATCCCCTCGGTGCGGGCCAGGAGCAGGATCCCGGCGCGCACCTCGTCGTCGCTGACGTCCTCGACCGCTCCCCCGGTCCGCCGACAGATGTCGAGCACGTAGATGCCGTCGGCGGGGTTGCCGATCGCCAGGCTCTTGGCGATGGTGTCCGGCTTGACCGGGCGGATGGCGTCGGTCCCGCCCTTGTACGCCGTGGCGACAGGCGAGCAGCCGGTCGCCTGCGCCCCGAAGATCTTGTAGGGCTTGTCCTCGACCAGACCGAGCGCGATCAGCTCCCGGAACCCCTTCTCCACCTTGGTCAGCTGCGAGCCCGAGGCGACCGGGATCACGACCTGGTCGGGGAGGCGCCAGCCGAGCTGCTCGGCGATCTCGAAGCCGAGGGTCTTGGAGCCCTCGGCGTAGAACGGGCGCACGTTGACGTTCACGAACGCCCAGCCCTCCTCCTCGCCGGCGATCTCCGAGGCGAGGCGGTTGACGTCGTCGTACGTGCCGTTCACCGCCACGAGGTTCTCGGTGTAGATCGCGGAGTTCACCTGCTTGGGACGCTCGAGGTCGCTGGGGATGAAGACCACCGTCTTGATCCCGGCCCTGGCACCGGCAGCGGCCACGGCGTTGGCCAGGTTGCCGGTGCTCGGACAGGCGAACACCTTCGCACCCAGCTCGCGGGCGGCGCTCAGGGCGCAGGCAACGACCCGGTCCTTGAAGGAGTTCGTCGGGTTGGTGGAGTCGTCCTTCACCCAGAGCCGCTCCAGGCAGAGCTCGCGCGCGAGATTGTCCGCGCGCAGCAGCCGGGTGAAGCCGGGCTCGGTGCTGGGGCTCTCCGTGATGTCCGTCGGCACGGGGAGGAGCGGCTGGTAGCGCCAGATGTTGCGCGGTCCCGCGGCGATCTGCTCGCGGGTGACCAGCGGGAAGTCGTAGGCCACCTCGAGCGGCCCGAAGCACTCGGGACACGCGTAGTGCGGGCCGAGTGCGATCTCGTGGCCGCACTCGCGGCACGAGAGCGCCCGGGCGTGGCCGAACGCACCGTCCCGCAGTGATCGGTCGTCCGCACGAGAGGGTGCTAGAGCCCCCTGTGGGGCGGACGACCCGGTGTGGGCCTCGGTGACCGCGGCGCTCATGGAGATACCTCCTTCTCATCTTCCCCGGGGCGACCCTCGCCACGGGACGGAATTGGCACCTGCTTCCACGACCGTCGTACCCGTGTCCTGTGTACGACGGGAGGCTCGCGGCGGTTGCCGGGACGTCAACGGGCCGTTTCCCTCAGTCCCTCTCGATGAGCGATCCCCACCCTAGAGAGCCGGAGCGCGGGCCCCCACGTCGTGTCCACATGCTGGCCGCATGTCTCACGTACCGAGAAGACCGCGGAGTCAACCCTGCGCGTCGCGGATGAGCTGACGCAGCAGGTCGAGTACCCCCTCGGGCCCGTGCACCACGACGTCGGAGCGCGAGACCAGCGCGCTCACCTCGTCGGAGTCCGAGCAGACCAGCAGGGTGGGCAGCCCCTCCTTGCGCAGCTCGGAGACCGCCTCGAACGCATCGACGTCGCCGAGGTCGTCACCGGCGAACACGAAGCCCCCCGCGTCGAGCTCCTGGGCGAGGGTGCGCACGACCACGCCCTTGTCCATGCCGGGCGAGCGCACCTCGATCACGTGGCGGCCGGGCTCGACCACGAGGTCGTAGCGGTCGGCGAGGTCCCGGAGCACCGGCTCGAGCCGCCGGTAGGCACCGGCCGGGTCCTCGAGCCGCCGGGTGTGTACGGCGAACGCGAGCCCCTTGTCCTCGACGAACGCGTCACCGGCCTCGGCCGCACGCAACGCCTGGGGCAGCTCGCGCAGGAAGCCGGACAGCCCCTGCGGCGGCCGTGGCGTCACCACCCGGCGGTGGGTCGAGCTCCAGCGCTCGTGGCCGTACTGGCCGAAGACGAACAGCTCCCGCCCGGTGCCCCCGATCTCGGCCCCCACCTCGTCCAGACCGCCCAGGGCGAGAACCTTGCGGGCCGGTCTCCCGGTGATGACCGCGACCGCGCGGACGACCGCGGACAGGTCCATCAGCACCTCGGGGGCGTCGGGGTGGATGTGCGCCTGGTCGGGGTCGTCGACGATCGGGGCCAGGGTGCCGTCGAAGTCCAGTCCGACCACCGCCGACCCCGCAGCCTCGACCAGCGCGGCGTACCTCGCCTCGGCCTCGGTCGACGTGAATGGCACGACCCTCACCCTGTCATGCCGGGACCCGGAACCGACGACGGGTCGGAGACGGACTCCGGAGGGGACGGTCAGCCCGTGGGCGCGGCCAGCGGCCCGGTCAGGATGACCGTCAGCCGGTCCATCCCCATCGGTGCGACCGCCGGCATCGTGCGATGGATGCCGAGGTCGAGCGCGAGCAGGTGCCCGGCCTTGGCCAGCTGGGGCGGGTAGTAGACCGTCGAGGCGGGGATGGTGCCGTACCAGTTGTCCGAGCCGACGACCTGCCATCCCGCCTGCGCGGCCCGGACGGCGACCTGGCCGGCCAGACCGGTGATCTGGGAGTTGTTGAAGACTGCGACCACGACCTTCGACCGGTCGACGACCGCCTTCGGCGGCTGGTGCTGCTGCTGCTTCTTCTGCGGATGGCGATGCTGGTGGCTCGTGCGCGGCACGTGGTGGGTCGCCGGGGGGGCGCTCGGCGAGTGCTGGGACGACGGGGACACGAGCCGCTCGGTCGGCTCGTGGTGCCGGGTGGCGACCCAGGCGACACCCGCCATCGCGACCGCGACGATGGACAGGATCATCACCGGCGAGGGGAACACGACCCCCCGCTGGTCGAGCCGTGCCTTGACCACGCCTCAGACCTCGAACCCGAGGCGGCGGGCCGAGCGGGCGCGCTGGCGCTCTGCCCGCATCCGGCGCAGCCGGCGTACCAGCAACGGATCGGCGGCGAGGGCCTCCGGGCGGTCGATCAGCGCGTTCAGCACCTGGTAGTACCGCGTGGCCGACATGTCGAAGGACTCGCGGATCGCGGTCTCCTTGGCCCCGGCGTACTTCCACCACTGGCGCTCGAACTCGAGGATCTCCTGGTCGCGCTCACCCAGACCGGCACCCGGATCGGGGCCGGGCTGTGCAGCGGCGTCCATCGTGTCTCCCCTCGTGAGCCCTGGGTACGTCGGCGTAGGTGGGCTCGACGCGGGTGAGTCTACGCAACGGAATCACAAGCATGTCATTCAGTTGCGGCGCGTCGCGCGTTCCGGCTGGATGGGTCTCGTGACGGCACCGACGACACCGACGACTCCGAGGACCCCGCCCACCACGAGGTGGGGCATCCTCGCCACCGGGAAGATCGCCCGCGCCTTCGCCACCAACCTCCACGAGGTGCCGGGCGCCGTGTTCGCGGCCGTGGGGTCCCGGTCCGAGGGCTCGGCCGCGGCGTTCGCCCGCGACCTGGGCGACGAGGCGACCCGCGCGCACCCGTCGTACGACGCGCTGGTGGCGGACCCCGACGTCGACGTCGTGTACGTCGCGAGCCCGCACTCCCTCCACCTCGAGCACGCCCGACTGGCCTTCGCCGCCGGCAAGCCGGTGCTCTGCGAGAAGCCGCTCACGCTCAACCGCGAGGACGGCCAGCGGCTGTTCGCCTCGGCCGGCGACCTGTTCTGCATGGAGGCCATGTGGATGGCCTGCCACCCGCTGATCCGCGACCTCCGGCGCCGGCTGCTCGCCGGCGAGCTCGGCACCCCGCGGCAGCTGCACGCCGACCTGGGCTTCGTGGTCCCCCGCGACGACGAGAGTGCGCGCGTCTGGGACCCCGCCCTCGGCGCCGGCGCGCTGCTGGACATGGGCATCTACCCCCTGACCTTCGCCCGGATCATGCTCGGGCCGTTCGCCGAGGTGATGGCGACCGGCGACCTCGCCGAGAGCGGGATCGACATCGATGTCGTGGTGGCGGCGCGCCACGAGAGCGGAGCGGTGTCGGCGCTCACGACCTCGATGACGGCGACCAGCCCCCGCACGGCCTCGATCGCGACGGACGAGGGCACCCTCGAGCTGCCGCGCCCCTTCCACCATCCGCCGTACGCCGTGTGGACGCCGACCGGCGGCGACCCGCAGCCGATCGAGCCACCCTCGCCGGTGCTCGGCACCGGTCTGGGCAACGAGGCCGCACATGTGCAGGACTGCATCCGTGACGGGCTCACCGAGAGCCCCCTGGTCCCCCGCGCCCAGACCCTCGAGCTGCTCGGGGTGATGGACGACCTACGCCGTCAGCTCGGCGTGCGCTACGCGGCCGACGCCTAGCACGTCTTCATGGATGAAGCCCGGTCCGAAGGCGCTCGATAGGGTCGGGACGTGACCACGAACGGTTCGGCCGAGCTCGTCATCGTGGCCAACCGCCTGCCGGTGGACCGGGTCACCCACGACGACGGCAGCTCTGAGTGGCGGGTGTCGCCCGGCGGGCTGGTGACCGCGCTCGAGCCGATCATGCGTGCCAACGAGGGCGTCTGGGTGGGCTGGCCGGGGGGCACCGACGTCGACGGGGAGCCGTTCGAGCACGACGGGATGACGCTCGTCCCCATCGCCTTGTCGGCCCTGGAGGTGGAGCGGTTCTACGAAGGTTTCAGCAACGCCACGATCTGGCCGCTGTACCACGACCTGGTCGCCAAGCCGGAGTTCCACCGGGAGTGGTGGGACAGCTACGTCGACGTCAACCGCCGCTTCGCCGAGAGGGCTGCCGCGAACGCAGCCGAGAACGCGACCGTGTGGGTGCAGGACTACCAGCTCCAGCTCGTGCCCCAGCTGCTCCGCGAGCTGCGCCCCGACCTGCGGATCGGGTTCTTCCTCCACATCCCGTTCCCGCCGGCAGAGCTCTTCCAGCAGCTTCCGTGGCGGCGACAGATCCTCGAGGGGCTGCTCGGCGCCGACCTGGTCGGATTCCAGCTGCCCGGCGGCGCTGCCAACTTCGTCCGGCTGGTACGTCAGAGGGTCGGCCACAAGACCCACCGCGACCTGGTCTACCTGCCCGACAACCGCACGGTGCGGGCGGAGGCGTTCCCCATCTCGATCGACTACGAGGGGTTCGCCCGGCTCGCGAAGTCGGCGTCGGTCCAGGACCGGGCGGCGTCGATCCGCAAGCAGCTCGGCGACCCGGGCACCGTCTTCCTCGGGATCGATCGGCTCGACTACACCAAGGGCATCTACTCCCGGCTGCGGGCCTTCAGCGAGCTGCTCCGTGACGGGGAGCTCGACGTCGAGGACTCCGTGTTCGTGCAGGTCGCGACCCCGTCCCGGGAGAACGTCGAGGAGTACCGCGTGCTCCGCGACGAGATCGACCGCCTGGTCGGCCACATCAACGGCGACTACGGCCGGATCGGGCGTCCGGCGATCAGCTACCTGCACTCGTCATACCCCCGCGAGGAGATGGCTGCCCTCTACCGCGCCGCTGACGTGATGGTGGTGACGCCGTACCGCGACGGCATGAACCTCGTGGCCAAGGAGTACGTCGCCTGTCGGTACGACGAGAACGGCGCGCTCGTGCTCTCGGAGTTCGCCGGTGCCGCGGCCGAGCTGCGACAGGCCTGGCAGGTCAACCCCTACGACCTGAACGGGATGAAGGCCGCCCTGCTCGCGGCCGCGACGGCCGACCCGCGGGACCGGCAGCGACGGATGCGGGCGATGCGCAGGACGGTCCGGCAGGCCGACGTGGCCGCGTGGGCGAAGGCGTTCCTCGACGAGCTCGACGAGGTGCGGCCGCCGCACGGCAAGAAGCTGAAGCCGACCCTCACGGCGTGAACCTGCGTGACCCCGCAGCCGTAACTACCTCGGACGGCTCTCGTTGGGCCCGGTGTGGCGCGCGAACGCCATGGAGCCGGCGCGGGTCGGGGCATCTTCTCCGCGCCGGCTCGTTCGTCCCTCCGTCACACGAGGCCCGGAGCACTCTGTCTCGTGCCGCCACCTGCACCGCGTCGGCCGATCCACGTGGGGGGTATTTTCGGCTCGTGGACCTGATCCCGAAGCCTGATCAGGTCGTGTCCGCCGCCGGCAACATCGCCCACCGCATCGTCTACGGCGGCCTGGCCGACCTCCGGCCGATGCCGCGCACCCTGATCGACGAGGGACCGCTCCGCGCGGTCTACCACTACCGTCCGTCCCACCACGTCCGCGACCAGGGCGACCCGTTGCTGCTGGTGACGCCGCTTGCCGCGCCGGCCCTCTGCTACGACCTCCGGCGTGGCTGCTCGCTGGTCGAGCACTTCGTCGACGCCGGCCGCCCGACGTACCTCGTGGAGTACGGCGTGGTCTCCTTCCGTGACCGCAACCTCGGGATGGAGCACTGGATCGACGAGATCGTCCCGGCCGCCGTGCGCGAGGCCTCCGCGCACGCCGGGGACCGGCCGGTGCACGTCGTC
>JAFMQY010000077.1 GCA_017354415.1 Nocardioides sp. | reverse complement strand
GTGCCGTCCCAGAGCTCCCAGAGCGCCTCCTCGACCGTGGCCCCGCCGGCCAGCCCGTCGCGCAGCGTACGAAGCAGGCGGGCCAGCGCCTGGGCGCGGCGCTCGGCCTCGGTCGGCTGTGTCACCTCGGCGAGAACCCCGGGCTCGAGCAGGGCCTCGCGCAGGAGCTCGGGCGAGGAACGCGGGGTGCGGCCGGCTTCCTGGGCGGCCCGACGCTCGCGGATCCGGAGGTGCCGGGCCAGCGTGCGTACGTCGGAGGCGTCCATGTCGGCGAGCGGCGAGGCGAGCAGGTCCGGCGCGCGCGCAGGGTCGACGTACGACGCGTCGGCCGGGTCGTCGACGTCGGCGTCGACCGCGATCGAGAGCGCTTCGAGCAACGGTGCGACTGCCGGCTCGCGCACGAGGGGGGTGTCGTCGGACGCGACGTCAACCGGGACGCCCGCAGCCAGCAGCGCGCGCCGCAGCCCGGGGATCGTGGCGCGTCCGGAGCGCACCAGCACCGCCATGTCCGACCAGGCCAGCCCGTCCTCGAGGTGGGCCCGGCGGAGCAGGTCGGCGAGGTGCTCGGCCTCGGCCCGGTCGGTGTCGTAGGTGAACAGCTCGACCGTGCCGGGGTCGTCGGCGTCGGAGACCGGGGCGAGGAAGCGCGCCAAGGCGTCACGAGGAACGCCGGCCGGCAGCGGGAGGCGTGCGGCCACGCGTTGTGCGGGGCGCAGGATATGGGACCCGAAGCGCCGGGTCGTGCCGAGCACGACGGCCTCGGCCGGCTCGCCGTCGGTCCGTCGGAACGCCGTGGGGAACTCGAGGATCCCCCGCACCTCTGCGCCTCGGAACCCGTAGATCGACTGGTGGGGGTCACCGACCACCACCAGCTCGCGGGACGTGGCCATGGGCGCGCTCGGATGATCTCCGGCGATCGCGCGCAGCAGCGCCACCTGGGCCGGGTCGGTGTCCTGGTACTCGTCGACGAAGACATGGGTATAGCGCTGCCGCAGCTCGTCGCGCACCGGCTGCTCGGGGTCCTGGAGCACCCGCACCGCGGTGGCGATCAGGCTGGCGTAGTCGAGGAAGTTCTGATGCCCTGCGACGACGTCGTACTGCTCCATGAACGCCGCGGCCGCGACATACTCAGGAAGGCTCTCGCGGAGGCCGAGCTCGCGCAGCGACTCCCAGCCGAGACCCTTCTCCTGGGCGCGGGCCAGCACCTGTGCGACCTCCGTGGCGAACCCACGAGTGCCGATCGCGCCCATCAGCGCCGGCGGCCAGACGACCGACTCGGCCTCGCGGGTCAGGATCTGCTGGAGCACGACGTCCTGCTCCGGGGCGGACAACAGCCGCAGCGGCTCGTCGTACAGGTCACGCGGGGTCCACTGCCGGATCAGCCCGTAGGCGAACGAGTGGAACGTCGAGCAGGTCGAGCCCGACATGGTGCGGCCCACGCGTGCCGCCACCCGGTCACGGAGGTGCTCGGCGGCCTTGCGGGAGAACGTCAGACCGAGGACGGCGTCGGGGTGGACGCCACGGTGCTCGATCCGGTCGGCGATCGCCTCGACCAGGGTCGTGGTCTTGCCGGTGCCCGGCCCGGCGAGGACGAGGAGCGGCCCCGACTCGTGGTCGACCACTCGGCGCTGGTCGTCGTCGAGGTCGACCGGCTTGGCGTCGACATGCGCCGGGGCCACGAGGTGGTACGTGGCGGGCTCCGGCATGCCCCTAGCCAATCATCACCGCCCGACGCATCTCGGTCATGTGGCCATGCGAGCCCACTAGGTTGGCGGCCATGAGCGAGACCGGTCCGCTGTCCGACGTCCTGGTCGTCGACCTGACGCGAGCCCTGGCCGGGCCGCAGGCGGCGATGATGCTGGGCGACCTCGGGGCGCGGGTGATCAAGGTCGAGAGCCCGACCGGCGACGACACCCGCGCCTGGGGACCGCCGTGGGCCGGAGCCGAGACCGGTCACCACGAGGACTCGACGTACTTCATGTCCGCCAACCGCAACAAGGAGTCGCTGGTCCTGGACCTCAAGGACCCGGCCGACGCCGAGGTCCTGACCGCGCTGGTACGCCGTGGAGACGTGCTGTTGGAGAACTTCCGGACCGGCACCCTGGATCGGCTCGGGTTCAGCGTCGAGCGACTGCACGACCTCAACCCGCGGCTGGTGATCGGCTCGATCACCGGTTTCGGGCACGACGGCCCGGAGGCCCACCGCGCCGGGTACGACCAGATCGCGCAGGGCGAGGGCGGGCTGATGTCGGTCACCGGCACCGAGCAGGCGACCAAGGTCGGCGTCCCGATCGCCGACCTGCTGGCTGGGATGAACCTCGCGTACGGCGTGGTGGCGGCGCTGCACGAGCGTCACCGCACCGACCGTGGCCGGGTGGTGCACACCTCGCTGCTGTCCGGCGTGGTCGGCGTCCACGCCTTCCAGGGCACGCGCTGGCTGCTCGGGCACGAGGTGCCCGGGATCGCCGGGGCGCACCACCCGGCGATCGCGCCGTACGGGATGTTCGAGACCGCGACGTCGCCCGTCCAGGTTGCGGTCGGCTCGGAAGGCCTGTGGCGGAAGTTCGCTGCGGCCGTCGGGCTCGACGCCGACGAGGAGCGCTTCCGCACCAACCGGGAGCGGGTCGCGCACCGCCCCGACCTGGTCGGGGTGATCGAGGGGATCTTCTCCGCGGAGCCGGCCGACCACTGGCTCGACCTGCTGCTGGCCACCGGGATCCCGGCCGGGAAGGTGCGGTCGATGGACGACGTCTACGCCTGGGAGCAGGTGCGCTCACAGGGGCTCGTGCTCGACATCGAGCACCCGTCGTACGGCCGGCTGGAGCTCACCGGGTCACCGCTCCGGTTCGACGACAACCTCTACTCGGGAGGGCGCGTGACACACATGGCCCCACCGAAGCTGGGACAGCACTCCGCCGCCATCCGGGAGGAGATCGCGGCGTGGCTGACGGAGAGTTCTCCGGAATCGGGAACCTGACGGGCACCTCCCGACCCTTCACGTCTGTGGCGCAGGGACGGGTCGGTGGCCAGCGTCGTGGAGCACGAGAAGTCCGACTCGTGGGCGCAGGCCGAGCAGCGGCGCGTGTTCACCGACCCCGGGGCCAAGGGTCTCGTCGACGACCCCCGCTACTCTTCCGGACCCTCTCGATCGCCCTCCTCGGCCCACGGGCTGGTGCCGCGTCGAGGTCATGGCCGGTTGGCGACCTCGAGCAGCACGTCCCCATGGCACGGACCGTCCACGGGACACCAGCAGGCAAGGTCCCGCCCCGCCAGCTCACGTCGTACGTCGTCCTCGGTGAACGGCAGGCGACCCGCCTCGAGGTCGCGGCGGTAGAGCTCCGCGACACGGGCGCGCTCGTCGCGCGTGGGTGTGCGGAACGGATGGGGGTTGCCCCAGCGCGACGGACGCGAGACCACGACGGCGTCCTCGGGCTTGCGCCAGCCGGCGGTGCGGCGGAGCTGGATCCGGCTCGGACGCCGCGTCACGGGTCGCCGTCATCGGCCGCGAGCTCGGCCACCAGGTCGACCAGGTCGGCGACCGAGTCGACGACCCGGCTCGGCTTGTAGGGGAACCGCGGGACTTCGTCGGGCCGGGTCGAGCCGGTGCCGACCAGGATGGTGCGCAGACCCGCTTCGAGGCCGCTGACGATGTCGGTGTCCATCCGGTCGCCGACCATCACCGTCGTCTCGGAGTGTGCCTCGATCCGGTTCAGGGCGCTGCGCATCATCAACGGGTTGGGCTTGCCGACGAAATAGGGCCGCCGTCCGGTCGCGGTGCTGATCAGGGCCGCGACCGAGCCGGTGGCGGGCAGGGTGCCCTGGTGGCTCGGGCCGCTCGGGTCGGGGTTGGTGGCGATGAACCGCGCGCCGTTCTCGATCAGCCTGATCGCCCGCGTGATCGCCTCGAACGAGTAGGTCCGTGTCTCGCCGAGCACGACGTAGTCCGGGTTGCGGTCGGTCATCACGTAGCCGATGTCGTGCAGCGCGGTGATCAGCCCCGACTCCCCCACGACGTACGCCGAGCCGTTGGGGCGCTGATCGTCGAGGAAGTCGGCGGTGGCCAGGGCCGAGGTGAAGATCCGGTCTTCCGGGACGTCGATCCCGCTCCCCAGCAGACGGGCGCGCAGGTCGCGGCGGGTGAAGATCGAGTTGTTGGTGAGCAGCAGGTACTTCAACCCGCTGCTCTTGAGCGCCTCGATGAACTCCGCCGCGCCCTGGATCGGATCCTCCTCGTGAACGAGCACCCCGTCCATGTCGGTGAGCCACGTGTGGACGGGGCGGTTCTCGCTCATGCCCCCATCATCCCGGATCGTGCGGATCGCGCGGATCGCCTTGGATCCCCTTGTCGGGATCCCCGGCGAACCGGGGATCCCTGCGCTTCTCAGGGGTTGCAACGCACAAGAAGCGGCAAGAGTGCCCTCATCGAGTGGCGGATGGGACACGAGGGGCCACGCCGAGCACCGCGAGGATGCGCGCAACGGTCGCATCCGGACGCTGGAGATCGGCCCACGTGATTCGAATGCAAGTCCAACCGGTCAGCTCCGCGATCATCGATTCCCGCTGCTTCTCCCGGATGACCGCATCGACAACGGACTCGCCGTCTCGGACGTGTTTCAGGTACTTCTCGCGCCCGTCGAACTCCAGCCAGACCCGCAACTTGGGCCAGGCGAAGTCAAGTCGTGCGATCAGATCCCCGTGATCGTCCCGGAGCTCGTACTGCGGGATCGGCGCGGGGACGCCCCCGCGGTAACACATGAAGAACGTCCGCGATTCGCCCACCGACTCCGACCGCGAGTCGGCGAGGCGCAGCACCAGATCTGTCTTCAGCGTATGTGGATCGTTCTTCATGGATGCGTACCGCGACTGGAGGTCGTGCAGGGTCGTGAGCCGGCGGTGCAGGAAGTCGTTCACGAGGACCAGGCTTGCCTCGGCGCTCGCGCACGTCGTGACGTCGAGCGCGGTGCGTGTCGCCGACATGACCTCGAGACCTTGGCGGACGACGACATCCCCTTCGAGTACGACGCCCTGGTGTTGCCGGACACCGGCCTCCGACCTTCCGGCTCGACCATCAGGTCGCGTCACGTGTCCCAGGTCAAGGGACATCCCCCACGTAGGCCCCTCATGGAAGGGAACGGCGGAGACGTGGCTGATGATCACCCTCGTCTTCGCCTGCTTCGCCACCGCCCTGGCAAGGAGGCGGTGGCGACTGTCCGCGTCGGCAGCGTCATACGTCGTGCCGTCGACGTAGGCGCCCCTTCGCACGCGCCGCAGCACGCCGGCGCGGACAAGGCGTGCCAGGTCACGGTCTGAGTGGCCGGCGTCGATGAGCTCCGATCTCAGCCACACCGACCCGTCGAGTGGCGCCAGAATCTCGTTCATGGCACAAGGCTTGCCCGAATGAGGCAGCGCTCGCTGGCCTCAACGCTGCGCCTGTGGACAAGCGCTTCAGACCGCGGTGCGGCGGAGTCCGGACCATGTCCCATCCATCACTGCAGCCACTGACGGCAGGCACTTCAGTCGCTTCTCGGGCGTTGCAACAGCCGAGGAGCGCAGCAATCCCCGGCGAGCCGGGGATCCCTGCAGAGCCACCCTCAACCCAGGTCGACGATGGCGGCGACGGGGCCGCCGCCGTCCGGTCCCTGGTGGGCTGCGGAGACCGAGACGAACACCGCCGGGTCGCCGGTGACGGCGGCGGTGACCCCGCCCACGGCGGCCTTGATCTGGCGGTGCCAGTGCACGTCGGAGTCATCCAGCATCGCGTTACGGCGACCGCGGACGTGCCCGTCCTGCGACGCCTCGCACTTGAGGAACACGTTCACCAGCCGACCGTCGAGGTCCTCGGTGCGGGGCCGGTCGGGGAGGTCGAGGCCGGCCGAGCGGATGGCGTCCCAGATGCCGTCGGCGTCGAGCGCGTCCTTCATCACCGAGTGACCGATGCGGTAGCGGCCACCGACGCCGCGTGCGTTGCCGACCACCACCACCTGGGCACGGTCCAGCTCGACCCCCGACGAGCACGATGCGACCGAGGAGTAGAGCCCGCGGTCGCGCAGCACGTCCTCGTCGGCGGGCATCTCGACCTCCCCGAGCGCGACCGCGATGCCGAGCGCCGCACCACCGTTGGAGACGTCCATCGACGTCAGGGTGTCTTCGGTGAAGACGTCGTGTCCGCGGGTCTTCGCGTCGCGGATGGTGTCGATCGTGAGCAGTGGGGTCTTGGTCTGGACGTAGTGGACGTCGGAGGCGTCGGTGATGCCGGCGCGACCCATCGCGACCTTCACCGCGGCGGCGACCTTCTCGATCATCCCGCGCCGCCCGATCTCCTCGGGCAGCAGGGGCTCGCTCATCGCGAAGCCGACGGTCAGTCGCGGCTCATCGGTCGCCACCGCCTCGCCTTCCGGGATCGTGGCGAAGATCGTGGCATGCGGGCTGATCACTCCGTCGGTGCCGCCGGACCATACGATCGGGATCTCCATCACGGAGTCCGCATCCGCGCCACGCGCGACCAGCGCCTCGCGGAAGGCCCGGTCGGCGATGATCCGGGTGTAGTCGTTCACGCCGCCGTTGCCCTCGGTCTTGCCGATGATCGCGATCACCCGGTCGGCGACGATCACCCCGTCATCGATCAGCCCGGCGAGCTCGGATGCGTCCGAGACGGAGTGGATCGGGACCTTGCGCACTTCGATGGCAGACGGCATGGGCCGATCAAAGCAGATCGGCGTCTCAGTCAGGTACGACGACGGTCCCCGTGCTGCCGACGTTCATCACGGCGTCGAGGATCCGGTCCAGGCTCGTGATCACCGCAGGCAGCTCCGTCCCCTGCACGAAGCGGCACACGGCGTCCACCTTCGGGCCCATCGAGCCGCTGGCGAAGTGCCCCTCCGCGGCATACGCCCGCATCTGCGACAGGGTGACGCGGCCGATCGGCTCGGCCTCCGGCGTGCCGTAGTGCAGCACCGCGTTCGGTACGTCGGTGGCCACGACGAGCAGGTCGGCGCCCACGAGCATGCCGAGCAGGGCGGCGCCGAAGTCCTTGTCGATGACCGCCTCGACGCCCGCAAGCGACCCGTCTTCGCGACGTACGACGGGGATCCCGCCGCCGCCGTTGGCCACCACCACGAACCCGGCGTCGACCAGCCGCAGCACAGCCGGCGCGTCCAGGATGTCGAGCGGCTCCGGCGAGGCCACGACCCGGCGCCAGCCCTTCGCGCCGCGGTCCTCCCACACCTCGCCGTGGCCGACCAGCACCTGCGCCTCCTCGGCCGGCAGGAACCGGCCGATCGGCTTGGTCGGCCGCACGAAGCCGGGGTCGTTCGGGTCGACGAGGGCGCGAGTGACGATCGTCGCGCTGTGCTTCTCGATCCCCCGCTCGGCCACGGCGGCGTCGAGGGCGTCCATCAGCACGAACCCGAGGGTGGCCTGGGTCTGGGCGCCGCACCAGTCGAGCGGCACCGGCGGTACGACGGCCGCGGCCATCTCGTTCTTCACCAGGATGTTCCCGACCTGGGGGCCGTTGCCATGCGTGATCACGACCTCGACGTCGTGCGCGATCAGCTCGGCCACCGCGGCCATCGCGACCCCGGCGGCCTCGATCTGGTCCTCCGGGTGGGCGCGCCCCTCGGCGTTCGTCATCGCGTTCCCGCCCAGCGCCAACATGACTCGCACATGCCGAAGGTAGCCGCCGCCGAGGCCGAATGGCGGCAGCCTGGTTCACCAGGACCAGCGCACGCCCAGCATGCCCGGACCGAAGCCACGGGCCATCGCGTGCGCACCGCACCCGCCGCCCAGGTCCAGCCGTTCGACCGTCTCGTGGTCGCCGACCTGGGTGTAGCGCTCGACGTGCGCGGGTCGGTGTGCCGGGTCGAAGCGCACCCACACGAGCAGCTCGCTGACCCGACGGACGACGTACTGGTCGATATGGGTGTCCTTGATCGGCTCGGGGAGATCGACGGCCAGCTCGTACAGCGCGGTCTCGTCCTTCGCCATCGGATGATCGAGCAGGAGCTCGGTGGCGTACACCCGCGACTGGACGTCGATCACCTGACGGCCGAGCGAGCACCCGGCGATCGGGACGAATTGCGCCATCTGGCCGGACTCGTCCATCGTCATGATGAGCGGCGTGCGGCGTGCGTCGTCATGCCGCGCCCGCAGGGCGGCACGCACCTGCATCGCGCCGGTCCGGCCGTCCGCGTCGACGTCGACCGTGACGTGCCGGATCGTCTCGACCACCTCGTCGTACAGGCCGATGAAGCCGAGGGCGTGCAGGGCATCCTCCAGGCCGGGGGTCTCGGCGAACAGCTCGCGGAGCGTCCTCTCGGCGGGTCGCGGCCCGGGGCGGCGCGACGGACCGAGCCGTGAGGTGAGGGAGCCTGGGTCGACGTGCAGCAGCCGCTCGATCTCCACGAGAGCATCGCGCGAGGTGCCCCGCTCGGGTTGGCTGCGCCCGGACCGCCAGTAGCTGAGCGCCGCCGGACTCACCGGATGGCCGCGGTCGACCAGCCGCTGGTGCAGCCACGCGAGGCTCACCCCGCGGCGTTCCAGCGCCTCGCCGAAGGCGGATCCGAACGCCTCCTCCCCCATGGTGTGCCCTTCTTCCCGACCCACGACGGCCGAGATCCGCCGCGGTGCACGGGAGACATCACACCCCGGATCCGGGCATCACACAACCAGCACCGGGATAAGTGACGGTCGAGCGCTTACGCTGCCTAGCGCGAGATGCCGGGTACCGGGGGGTCCCGGCATCTTGGCTGTCTGCCACCGTGCGCCGATCAGCCGTCGGCCAGCTCGAAGTCGGCGAAGTCGAAACCCGGGGAGACCAGGCAGCGCACCAGCGCATCACCCGGACCCGTGAGCGTGCGCTGCCAGTGTCGGGCCGGAACCACCACCTGTGCGACGCCACCGGCCTCGGCGTCCGCTGTCAGCACCACCACCTCGGCCTCGACGGGTGCCGCGCCGCCGCCACCCAACTGGAGCCGCACCGTCCCGTCGTGCGCCAGCCACAGCTCGTCGGAGGCGACCCGGTGCCAGGCCGATGCCTCGCCCGCCGGTAGCAGGAACCAGATCAGAGTCGCAGTCGGGCGCATGCGACCGTCGGGCAGGGAGACCTCGATGGGCGACCGCCACGTCTCGCGGTACCAGCCGCCCTCGGGATGCCGCTCGAGTCCGAGGAGTCGCGCCGTCCGCGGTACGTCGGTCATGCGCGCATGTCGACGTCGGCGTACGACGCGCCTCCGGCCAGGCGGGCATAGCCCGGGCCGCGGTCGAAGAAGGGAGACTCGTGTCCGTCCGGCCTGTCCGGACCACGCCGCTCGCGCTCGGCAGCGGTCGCGTCCGCGTCGTACCCGAGGGTGTCGTCGTCGAGCGAGCCGGTGAGTACGACGCCGTAGTCCGTACGTGCGGCCTCGGGCGAGACCTTGCGCCAGACGACGTCACGGACGACGAGGCCGGGGTCGCGGTCGAGCGGGTCGCCCCACCCGCCGCCACCGGTCGTCCGGATGCGGATCACCTCCCCGGCCTTGACGGGCTCGGCGTCGGCGAGCGCGTCGACCTCACGCTCGCGCGGGCCGCCGGGGTCGATCGTGACCTGGAACGGCCGGCCGGCCCTGCCCCCGTTCACGCCCCAGCACGACAGGATCGAGCGGTCGGCGATGGACATGAAGTGCGCGTCGCGCAACATCCGTATGTGCTTCTCGTAGCCCAGGCCGCCGCGGAACTGCCCGGCGCCTCCGCTGTCGACCGCCAGCGACAGCGCCTCGACCCGGAACGGGAAGCGTGCCTCGGTGAACTCCGTCGGGAGGTTCCGTGAGTCGGGGACCACGTGGATGGTGTCCTCGCCGTCGGCGTAGTAGCGGCCGCCCGAGCCGCCGCCGAGCACCTCGCGCATCAAGTACGGCCGGCCCTCGAGGTCGTCGCCGTAGACGCCGGTGTAGCGGATCGTCTCCTGGTCGGCGGGCATCCGGCCGTCGACGGCCTTGGCCAGCACGCCGGCGAGCACGCCCAGCAGCCGCAGGATCACGAAGGTGCGGGCGTTGGTCGGGGCCGGGAAGACCGGCGTGAGCAGGGTGCCCGGCTCGGGGAACCGCATCTCGATCAGCGGCACCACGCCCTCGTTGACGTCGAGCTCGGCCATCCGCTCCGGAGTGTCGGCGAGGTTGCGCAGGATCGGCGCCAGCCACTTCTTGAGGAACACGCCGTCGCTGTAGTCGCCGCAGTGGTTGATCGGGCCCTTGGCCTGCGGTCCGGTCCCGTCGAAGTCGAGTACCAGCCGCTCGCCTTCCGGGTCGTCCGGCGCGGTCCGAATCAGCGTGATCCGCTGCGTGTGCAGCCGCGGCTCGTCGACGCCGTCGTGCTCGGCGTAGTCCTCCCAGACCCAGGAGCCGACCGGGATCTTGGACAGGATCTCGCGGCGGTAGGTCTCGGTGGTCCGGTCGATGATCGTGTCGAAGCATGCCTCGACCTGCTCCACGCCGTACCGCTCGAAGAGGTCGCCGAGCCGGCGGGCGCCCATCAGGCACGCCGAGCACTCGGCGTCGAGGTCGGCCGCCAGCGACTCCGGCATTCGGGAGTTGCGGGTCATGATCGAGAGCGCGGCGCGGTTCGGCACGCCGGCGTCCCACAGCCGGATCGGAGGCACCATCAAGCCCTCCTCGAAGACCGTGGTCGCCGCACTCGGCATCGAGCCCGGTACGCCGCCGCCGATGTCGTCGTGGTGGCCGAACGCCTGGACGAACGCTACCACACGTCCCGCCGCGAACACGGGGACGGTGACACAGAGGTCGGGAAGGTGTCCGATTCCGCCCTCGGACCGGTACACGTCGTTGTGGAAGAAGACGTCGCCCTCGCGCATCTCCTCGATCGGGAAGTCCCGGGCGACGGGGTGCACCAGGGCGGAGTACGACCGCCCGGTGAGCTTACGGAGCAGCCGGTCGTGGATCCCGGCCCGGAAGTCGTGCGCGTCGCGGATCATCGGGCTGCGGCTGGTCCGCGCGATCGCGGTCTCCACCTCGGCCTCGACGCTGGCGAGAGAGCCCTGGACGATCTCGACCAGGACCGGATCGGCGCCCGCTCCCCTGTCGGCGGTCAGGGTCCCGAACGGGAACGCGGTGGGGACGCGGCGGCTCATGCGGTCGCCTCCGTACGGCGTACCAGCAGGTTGCCGAAGTCGTCGACGGTGGCCCCGAAGCCGGGGTGGACCGGCACCGTGGAGCCGTACTCCTCGATGATCGCCGGCCCCGCCACCGTCGTCCCCGGCGCGAGGTCCGGACGCCAGCACACAGGCGTGTCGACGTACCCCTGGTCGGCGTCGAAGCACACCGGTCGGGAACGCGGTGGTTTCGAGACAGGCGCCAGGGCGCCTTCCTCAACCACCGGCGTTTGAGGAGGCTGCCCCGCATCGACCACCGCTGGTTGAGGAGGTTGCTCCGCATCGACCACCGATGGTCGAGGAGGCTGCCCCGCATCGACCACCGCTGGTTGAGGAGGTTGCTCTGCAACCGTCTCGAAACCACCGGAGACGCGCTTGATCTCGGGGCGGGTGATCGGTCCGATCCCCGAGACCCTCAGGTTGACCCACTCGACCTGCTGGCTCGGGTCGCCGGCGAAGTCGTAGCCGTAGAGGCTGCGGTGCTCGGCGTGGAAGGAGGCTGCGACGCCGTCGAGCGCCGTTCGGTCGAGGACGCCGTCCGGCACCGGCACCCGCACCTCGAAGGCCTGCCCGAAGTAGCGCAGGTCGGCGGTGCGCTGGAAGACGTGGTCGCTCTCGGCGAACCCTTCACGCAGCAGCGCATCGCGCGCACGCGCGGTCAGTTCGTCGTACGCCGCACGTAGGGCCGCGACGTCCAGTGCCGGGTCCAGCGAGACCTGTGTCTGCACGTAGTCGTTCTTCACGTCCACGGTGAGCAGGCCGAATGCCGACACGTTGCCCGGGTCGGGCGGCACCAGCACGGCAGGGATCCCGAGGATGTCCATCAGCCGGCACAGCAGCAGCGAGCCCGAGCCGCCGAACGTGGTCAGCGTGAAGTCGCGGACGTCGAGGCCGCGCTTGACCGTCACCTGGCGCAGGGCGTTGGCCTGGTTCCACGCCGAGATCTCGAGCACGCCGACGGCGGCCGCCTCCGGCGACAGCCCCAGCCCGGCGGCCAGGTCGTCGACCCCGCGCCGCGCGGCGTCGACGTCGAGCGGGATCTCGCCGCCGAGCAGGTGCGGTGGGATGCGGCCGAGGACGACGTGGGCGTCGGTGATGGTGACGTCCGTGCCGCCCTTGGCGTAGCAGAGCGGACCCGGGTCGGCGCCCGCCGACTGGGGCCCCACCTTGAGCGCACCCTCGGGCGAGAGGTGCGCGATCGAGCCACCGCCGGCGCCGACGGTGACCACGTCGATCATCGGGATCTTGCTCGGAAACGCCCCGACGGACCCCTCGGTGGTGAG
Source organism: Nocardioides sp. (assembly GCA_017354415.1). Classification (GTDB taxonomy): domain Bacteria; phylum Actinomycetota; class Actinomycetes; order Propionibacteriales; family Nocardioidaceae; genus Nocardioides. Next base: position 3,726 of record JAFMQY010000077.1, on the reverse strand, counting down.
CGTCGGCTCGCCGTCGACGACCACCGAGACGTCGGTCGAGGTGCCCCCGCCGTCACAGGTCAGCACCCGGTCGAACCCGGCCACTCTCGCGATCAGGGCTGCTCCCAGCGCCCCGGCGGCGGGACCGCTCAGCACCGTCGTGATCGGCTGGTGCACGACCTCGTCGGCGCTGAGCACTCCGCCGTTCGACTTCATCACGTAGAACGGGACGCGCCGCCGTCCTCCGTCTCCGCTCACGTAGTCGTTCAGCCGGGCGCTGATGCTCGTCACGTACGCCGACAACCGGGGCTTGACCGCTGCGTCGACGAGCGTGGTCATCGCCCGCTCGTACTCGCGGTACTCCCGCAACACGTCGCTGCTGATGCTCACCACCGCGTCGGGGTGCTCCTCCGCGAGGATCTCCCGCATCCGCTCCTCGTGGACCGGGTTCGCATAGGCGTGCAGGAAGCAGACGCCCACGGTGTCGATCCCCCGGCCGCGGAACCAGCGGGCCACGGCCCGAGCGCACTCCTCGTCGAACGGGCGCACCTCCTTGCCGGTGAAGTCGAGCCGTCCGCCGACCGAGCGCACCAGGTCGCGGGGCACGATCCGGGGAGGCTTCACCCAGAAGTAGGAGTTCCCGTATCCATCGGGCACCGACTGCCGCGCGATCTCGAGCATCGCGTCGTACCCCTCGGTGGTGACGAACCCGAGCCGGCCGACCTTGCCCTCGAGCAGCTGGTTGGTCGCCACGGTCGTGCCGTGGCTGACTGCGGTGACCGCGGACGCGTCGACCGGGTCGTCGGCGTCTCCGAGCAGCCCGAGCACCTTGTCGATGCTCGTGAGGAACCCGTCGGCGGGGTTCGCGGGCGTGGACGGCGTCTTGGTGGTGACGACCCGGCCGGTGTCCTCGTCGAGCGCGACCACGTCGGTGAACGTGCCGCCGGTGTCGATCCCCACCCTGATCCGGCGCATCTCCCTCGGGTCCATGCGCTCGATTCAAGCAGCCAGGCGTCGCACACGGATGGCAGACTCGGTCCATGCGCGTGGTGATCCGGGGACACGACCTCCCCGGTGGGTCGTACGCCGGTCACGCGCGGATCGCGGTCGGGCTCCAGGTCCGCGACGAGCCGACCGACGTCGTCCCGGGCGACGCGACGTCGGCCCGGTGGGAGACCGATATCCGGCTCGTGGATGGCGACGCCCGCGGACCTGCCGTGCACGGCCGGCGCGGCGACCGGTTCGTCTACCTCACCTGGGGCGACGTGTCGGGCGACGGGTTCGAGATGTTCCGCCGGGCCAAGCTGATGCTGGACCGCGTGGACCGCGGTGTCATGGCCGAGGCCGAGGCTGCGGGGCGACCGCTCGTCGCCGACGTACGGCTCACCGACGAGAAAGGTGGTCCGCGATGTGCGCGGGTCGACCCGCCAGCCGTGCGCTGGAGCGTCGGGGAGGCCTGAGCGGCCGGCTCACGCCTCGGGGGCGCGGTCGTTGTAGACGCCCGCCGGTTCCTGGCCGGTCATCCGTTGGATCTCTGCCATGACCCGGTCGGTGATCTCGCGGCGCGCCTTCCCGGGTGGTACGCCGTCGTACTGGCCGCGTACGTCGATCGGGTCGGCGAACGTGACCGTCACCCGCACCATCCGCGGGCGGTTGGAGCCGACCGGCTGGAGCTTCTCGGTGTCTCGCAGCCCGACCGGCACGATGGGCGCGCCGGAGGTGAGGGCCAGCTGGGCGACCCCGGTGCGGCCGCGGTAGAGCCGGCCGTCGCGCGACCGCGTTCCCTCGGGGTAGATCCCGAAGGCACCACCCTCGGCGAGCACCGACAGCGCGGTGTCGAGGCTGGCCAGGGCCGCCTTCGAGTCGTTGCGGTCGACGGGCAGGGCGCCGAACGCCTCGAACCACTCCTTCATCAGCCGGCCCTTGAGGCCGTGCCCGTCGAAGTAGTCGGACTTGGCCAGGAAGCTCACCGGCCTCGGTGTGACCGCCGGGATCACGATGCTGTCGACGAAGCTCTGGTGGTTGCTGGCCAGGATCAGCGGGCCCGTCCGGGGCACGTGCTCGAGGCCGATGACGTGGGGGCGCCAGACCGCCTTGAGCACGGGCGGGACGATCCGGTGGGACACGCCGTACAGCACGCGCTCATCTTGCCGCACCGGGCGCTCGGCCGGCCGCTCAGCGCTTCCAGATGTACGGCGTCGTCGTGGTGACCGCGACCAGCCCCGACCGCTCCAGGATCGGACGGGACATCGGGGTGGAGTCGCTCTGGATGTAGCGGACGCCCTCCGCCAGAGCCGCGCGAGCCCGGGCCGCGGTCAGCGCCCGGTAGATGCCCTTGCCGCGCCACTCGGGCAACGTCGAGCCGCCCCAGATGCCGGCGAACTCGGTGCCCTCGACCATCGCCAGGCGCCCGGAGCACACGACGTGGCCGTCGGCCTCGGCCACCCAGAACTGCTCGCGTCCCTCCATCCGGTCCAGGCGGGCGAGCATCTCGGCGCCCGACGGGCCGTCACCGAAGATCCGGGCCGCGACCTCGGACGCCTCGGTGATCAGCGCCTCGCGGTCGGGCAGATGGTCGACCCGGCGTACGACGACCCCCGACGGCAGCTCCACGTCCACCGCGAGACGGGTCGCTTCGCCGACCATCACGGTCTCGACCTCCTCCGGCTCGAGCCCGTGCGCGCGCAGCTGCCGGTCGAGGTCGGGCGGCCAGTCGTGGCCGCGGGTCTTCCACTCGAACTCCTTGACCTGCGGGATCGCGGCGAAGTGCGCGACCGTGTCCGCGATCAGCCGGTCGACCTCCTCGACGGTCCCGAGCTCCTCCAGGCTCTCGTAGCTGACGAAGGCGCCGTCGGTGAACAGGGCTCGCCAGAGGGGGCCGACGTGGTCCCAGTTCACCGCCCCCTGGACCTCGGCGACCCCGCGGAGCTGCGCGTCGTACGCCGCGAGCAGAGCGGCGGGGTCGGACTGGCCGAAGTCGTCGGTCATCGTTCTCCTCGTCGTCACGTGTGCGACGCCCAGCATTGCTTTGAGGCGGCGACGATGCGACCGAATATGCCGAGACACGGAAAGGGCCCTCATCGGTATGAGCGACAAGGGCCCTTCACGTGGCGATCACCGAGACCAAGGTCTCGACCACGCCACCGACCGGTACTGGTGACGCTCCCGGCCGATCCAGCCGAATCCTCCGACCCCGGTCACCCCGTCACCTGGCCACCGCAGCCCCTCGCCGGCAAGCCGATGAGGCACTGTCTGGATCTTCGTCTCCGACCGATCCCGCTCTTCCCGGAGGAAGCGCGTGGGAACTGTTCTATGTCCCCCATCCCCAGCCCCACAAGGGGTTCCGGCACATTTCTTTCACATACTTCGAGTTCCGGCGTGTCCTCCACAGAACCGCCCCCACTCCTCCACAATCACACCGCCCCTCTCCACAAGAGCGTCACTCCGTTTGTGGACGAACGTCGAGACGGCACGCCGCCTCGACCAGCGGCCCGTGGCGCAGTGCGTCCTCCGGACCAAGAGGGATCGTGGTCTCGACAGCTCGACCGACGCGGGACGGGCGGGAGCGGAGGCGCCCACGAATGAGGACACGAAATAGGAGAAGGGCCCTCATCGGTATGAGCGACAAGGGCCCTTCACGTGGCGATCACCGAGACCAAGGTCTCGACCACACCACCGACCGGTACTGGTGACGCTCCCGGCCGATCCAGCCGAATCCTCCGACCCCGGTCACCCCGTCACCTGGCC
>JAFMQY010000315.1 GCA_017354415.1 Nocardioides sp. | reverse complement strand
CGGGTACGGGCCTGGTTCGGGGCGTCGCCGTGTCGTCGCCCAGCCAGTCGTCGGCGAGGCCGGTGCGGTACGCCGCCGCGGCACCGCCGGCAAGGACGACCACCAGGACACCGGCGACCCAGGGCCACACGCGGCGCCGTGTGCGGCGTTCTCGTCGGGCCACGTCGCCTGCCTCTCGCCCTCGGTCACCTGCGCGTTCCCGGGTGGGCACGCGGGTTCATTGTGCGCGAGACTGGGCCCGTCACCCGCACCGGCAGGACCTGGAGGCACCGTGATCGAGTTCGACGTAGTGGTCGAGATCCCCAAGGGGAGCCGCAACAAGTACGAGGTCGACCACATCAGCGGCCGCATCCGGCTCGACCGGACGCTGTTCACCTCGACCCAGTACCCCGCGGACTACGGCTTCATCGAGAACACTCTGGGCCGGGACGAGGATCCACTCGACGCGCTGGTGCTCCTGCTGGGCGAGCCGACGTTCCCCGGCTGCCTGATCCGGTGCCGGGCGATCGGCATGTACCGGATGACCGACGAGAAGGGCGCCGACGACAAGGTGCTCTGCGTCCCGGTCTCCGACCCTCGGCTCGAGCACCTGCGCGACATCAACCACCTGCCGAAGTTCGACCGGCTCGAGATCGAGCACTTCTTCACCGTCTACAAGGACCTCGAGCCCGGGAAGTCGGTCGAGGGTGCCGACTGGGTGGGGCGTGACGCCGCCGAGGAGGAGGTCCTGGCGTCGTTCGCCCGTCACCGCGAGCAGCCCGAGCACGAGCAGCCCGAGGAAGTCCACTGACCACCCCATCGACGGAGGGCGCCTCGACCGCGCACGGTGCACACGACTTCACGGACGACCCCCGCAACCGCGACGTCCTGGTGCACGTCAACGGCGCCCTGGTGCCGCGGGCCGACGCCGTGGTCTCCGTCTTCGACGCCGGGTTCGTCCTCGGCGACGGCGTCTGGGAGGGGCTGCGCGTCCACGCCGGCCACCCGGCGTTCCTGGACCAGCACCTCGACCGGCTCTGGGAGGGCGCGGCGGCGATCGCGCTGGACATCGGGCTCACCCGTGACGAGCTGACGGCCCGGATCTACGAGACGCTGCGGGCCAACGACATGACAGACGGTGTCCACGTGCGGCTGATGGTGACGCGGGGGCCGAAGTCCACGCCGTACCAGGACCCGCGCTTCTCCGCCGGCCCGCCGACCGTCGTGATCGTCGCCGAGCACAAGGACCCGCTGCCGTCGACCGTCGAGCGAGGTCTGTCGCTCTTCACCGTGCACGTACGTCGCGCCGCACCGGACACCCTCGACCCGAAGCTCAACGCGCACAGCAAGCTGAACGACATCGCCGCCTGCATCCAGGCCTACACCGCCGGAGCCGACGAGGCGCTGATGCTGGACCCGCAGGGGTTCGTCGCGACCTGCAACTCCACGCACTTCTTCGTGGTACGCCGCGGCGAGGTGTGGGCGTCGTCCGGCGCCTACTGCCTGGGCGGGATCACGCGGGGCAATGTGCTCCGCGTCTGTCGGGAGGCCGGAATCCCCCGTCAGGAAAGGCTCTTCAGCCTCACCGAGGTCTACTCCGCCGACGAGGCGTTCGTGACCGGCACGTTCGCAGGAGTGGTGCCGGTGCACACCGTGGACGGCCGCACGATCGGCGACGGCCGCCGCGGGCCGATGGTCGAACGACTGCAGAGCCTGTACGCCGACCTGGTGCGCCGGGACGTCGCCGCCCGCGTCGCACCGTGACCATCCGGCTCGCCTGCTGGTCCGGGCCGCGCAACATCTCGACGGCCACGATGCGGGCCTGGGAGAACCGTCCCGACGCCGAGGTCGTGGACGAGCCGCTGTACGCCTGGTACCTCGCGCACACCGGCCTCGACCACCCGGGCCGCGAGGAGGTGGTCGCGGCCGGAGAGACGAACTGGCGCCGGGTGGTCGACGAGCTCACCCGTCCGTGGCCTGATGGTCCGGTCCTGCAGTACCAGAAGCACATGGCGCAGCACCTGCTCCCCGACCTGCCCCGCGACTGGATCGGGTCCCTGCGCAACGTGCTGCTCGTGCGCGATCCGGCCGAGGTGGTGTCGTCGTACCTCCACTCGCGGGCGACCGTGACGCCCGGCGACATCGGGATCCTCCAGCAGCTCGAGCTCCGGGTGCAGCTCGGTCCCGAGGTCCCGGTGATCGACGCCGCGGACTTCCTGCGGGACCCGGAGGCATACCTGCGCTGGCTCTGCGACTACGCCGGCGTGGAGTTCATCCCGGCGATGCTCTCCTGGCCGGCCGGGCCGCGGGGCAGCGACGGCGTGTGGGCGCCGTACTGGTACGACGCGGTCCTCCGCTCGACGGGCTTCCAGCCCTACCGGCGGCGCCGGGTGGAGCTGACGCCGGTGGGCGAGGAGGTGGTGGCCGCCACCCGGCCGGCGTACGAGCGGCTGTACGACGCGCGGCTGGTGCTCTGAGGCCGCGGCCGGGGCTCGATGTGACGCCGCATGCTGTCCCACGGGTCACTCCTGTCCCATCACTGGCGGGTTCCTGTCGCTTCTCAGGGGTTGCAACGGCTGGGAAGCGCAGGGATCCCC
>JAFMQY010000014.1 GCA_017354415.1 Nocardioides sp. | reverse complement strand
CGTGGTCCCGACAGTGCAAAGGCCGGCGGTGGTTGAGGAGGCGCGCCAGCCGGGCCTTCGGTGCCGGTTGAGGAGGCGCGCCAGCCGCTGCCTCCGGTGGTTGAGGAGGCGCGCCAGCGCCGTCTCGAAACCACCCCACAGAGCTCAGCCGTCCAGGTGGCGGTCGGCGAGCTTCCGGAGGACGGGTACGGCGGCGGCCAAGGCGGCGCGCTCCTCCGGTGTCAGGTCGTCGAGCTCCTCGCTGAGCTGGGTCGCGGACTCGTCGCGCAAGGTGTCGAGCGTCTTGACGCCGACCGGCGACAGCGCCAGCAGGAGGCAGCGTTGGTCGTGGGGGTCGCGGCGGCGCTCGATCCACCCGGCGTCGGACATGATCTCGACCAGCCGGGTCATGCTCGGCGCCGAGACGTTCATCAGCTCGGCCAGGTCTCCCTGACGGACTCCGTCCGGGAAGCGCGCCAACGCCGCCAGCGCAGCCAGCCGGGTCGGCGTGATGCCGGAGCGGGTGGCCGGGGTGCGCAGGTGGTAGGCGAGGCGGTTGACCTCGGTACGGACCTCACCGGCGAGACGGGTGTGCTCGGACGGCGTACGACGGCTCACGATCGCGCTCCCTCCGGCTCGGGGGTGCCCGCCTCCGGCTGGGCGAAGTCGAGGCTCGTCTCGTGCTGGTCATCGGCATGCACGAACTTGTCGCCCATCAGCCACGAGGCCGCCGCCGCGATCACGCACGCCGCGATCGCGAAGGCGAACGCCACGATCAGCCCGTCGTGGAACGGCCCGGAGATCAGGGACGGGAAGAACGTGTGGCCGGTCAGGTACGACGCGTCCGTCGGCCGGAGCTGGCTCAGCACGTGGACCCCGACCAGCGACTGCACCGGGTTGTAGCCGAGCAGTGACGCGAACAGCACGGCCACCGGCGGAAGCCCGGCCACCCCCTGCGCGTCGACGGCCGGGACGCCGTGCGCCGTCAGTCCGGTCTGCATCGTCTCGGGCAGTGAGCTGGCGAGGCCGACGATCATCAGCGAGAAGAAGATCCCGATCGAGAGCACCATCGAGGTGTTCTGGAACGTCGTGCTCATGCCGCCGCCGACACCGCGCCGGTTGGCAGGCAACGCGTTCATCACCGCTGCCCGGTTGGGTGAGGCGAACAGCCCCATGCCGAACCCGTTGCAGAACAGGGCGGCGGCGAACATCCAGTACGTGAAGTTCACCGGCAGGGCTGCGAACCAGAAGAAGCTCAACGCCGCGATCACCATGCCGCCGGTGGCGAACCAGCGCGCGCCGTACCGGTCGGACAGCCAGCCCGAGAGCGGGCCGGCGACGAGGAAGCCCACCGTCATCGGCAGCATGAAGATGCCGGCCCACAGCGGCGTCGACTCGAACGAGTAGCCATGGCGGGGCAGCCAGATCCCCTGCAGCCAGATGATCAGGATGAACATCAGCCCACCGCGGCCGAGCCCGGCCAGCAAGCTGGCGATGTTGCCCATCGTGAACGCGCGGATCTTGAACAGCTCGAGGTGGAACATCGGATGCGCGATCCGGCTCTCGATCACGCAGAACACGACGAGCAGGCCGATGCCACCGGCCATGGCGGCCAGCACCCAGGGATTGGTCCAGCCCATGATGTGGTCGCCATACGGCTGGATGCCGTAGGTGATCGCGACCAGCACCCCGACCAGACCGACGGCGAAGGTGACGTTGCCCCACCAGTCCATGACGTGGTGGCGGCGCGGGCTCAGGTCTCGCAGCTTGAGGTATCCCCACAGGGTGCCGAAGAGGCTGAACGGCACCGACACCAGGAACACGAGCCGCCAGTGGACGGGCGCCAGCACCCCGCCGATCACCAGGCCGAGGAAGGAGCCGGCGATGCCGGCGACCATGTTCAGGCCGAGAGCCAGGCCACGCTGGTCGGCCGGGAACGCATCGGTGATGATCGCCGAGGAGTTGGCCATCAACAGGGCGCCGCCGACACCCTGCAGGATGCGCATGATGATCAGCCAGAGGACGCCGGAGGTGCCGGTCATCCAGGTGGCGCTGAGCGCGATCGAGAAGATGGTGAAGATGGCGAAGCCGGCGTTGTACATCTTCACCCGGCCGTACATGTCTCCCAGGCGCCCGAACGTCACCACCAGGACAGCGGTGACCACGAGGTAGCCCATGATCAGCCACAACAGGTAGCTGGAGTTGCCGGGAGCGAGCGGGTCGATCCGGAGCCCGCGGAAGATGTCGGGCAGGGCGATCAGCAGGATCGAGGAGTTGATCGTCGCGATCAGCACACCGAGCGTCGTGTTGGACAGGGCGATCCACTTGTAGTGCGGACCGAGCGAGGACAGGCTGGCGGTGGAGTTCATTTAGTTCAACAGTACTAACGATCTCGGGGGCCGTCTCGCTGGGGCTCCACTTCTCAGCAGGAGTTCACCGTCCCTTCACCGCATTGCCGCCCGGGAGGAGCCCTACCGGCCCCACAAGCGGACGACCCACTCGCGGAGATCTACGGAATCGGCTAGAGACCCCGATACGGTCCGAGCATGGACCCGATCCGGAACCCGTACGCGCCCGGCGCCGGGCAGCGGCCGCCCGAGCTCGCCGGCCGCGACCCGCAGCTGCGGACGTTCGACGTGGTGCTCGAGCGTGTCTCGCACGGCCGCCCGGAGCGGAGCATCGTCCTCACCGGCCTCCGGGGAGTCGGCAAGACCGTGCTGCTCAACGCGCTGCGCTCGGCCGCGGTACGATGCGGCTGGGGCACCGGGAAGCTCGAGGCCCGCCCCGACCAGGGACTCCGCCGACCGCTCTCGTCCGCCCTGCACCAGGCGGTCCGGGAGCTCGGGCACCCGGACGAGGAGTCGGTCGAGCACGTGCTGGGCGTCGTGCGGTCGTTCGCCGAGCGCGATGCCGGGACGCACGCCAAGCTCCGCGACCGCTGGCACCCCGGCATCGACGCGCCGTCCGTGCGCGGACGAGCGGACTCGGGCGACATCGAGATCGACCTGGTGGAGCTGTTCACCGACCTCGGTGGGCTCGCGGCCGACCGCGGGCACGGTGTCGCCGTGTTCATAGACGAGATGCAGGACCTCGGACCCGATGACGTGTCCGCCCTGTGCGCTGCCTGTCACGAGATCAGCCAGTCCGGGCTGCCGCTGATCGTCGTCGGGGCGGGCCTGCCGCACCTCCCGGCCGTGCTCTCCGCGGCCAAGTCCTACTCCGAGCGGCTGTTCGGCTACCAGCGGATCGACCGGCTCGACCGCGAGAACGCCGACCTCGCGCTCCGGATCCCTGCCGAGGCCGAAGGCGCGGCGTACGACGATGCGGCGCTCGACGCGCTCTACGCCGCCACCGGCGGCTATCCCTACTTCATCCAGGCCTACGGCAAGACCGCCTGGGACCTGGCTCCGCGGTCGCCGATCACCGCAGCCGACGTCGCCGTGGCCGCCCCCGAGGCCGAGCGCGAGCTGGCCGTGGGGTTCTTCGGGTCGCGGTACGAGCGTGCGACGCCGGGGGAGCGGGAGTACCTCCGGGCCATGGCCGACGCCGCCACGTGGCTCACGCACGACCACGAGGCGGTCGACGACATCGAGTCCGTGCCGACCGCCGAGGTGGCCGCGGTGCTGGGCAAGAAGCCGCAGTCGCTCTCACCCGCCCGAGACGCCCTCCTCAAGAAGGGCCTCATCTACTCCGGAGAGCGCGGCCGGATCGCCTTCACCGTCCCGCACTTCGGGGCGTTCCTCAGGTCGCGCTGACCCGCTCGATGGTGGTCTGGTGCGGTGGTTTCCGAGACGCTCAGGCCTTCGGGCGGAGGTCGAGATGCAGGACGCCGTTGTCGTAGCGGTCGCTGCCGGCGAGCTCGAACCGGCCTTCGACGCCGTCGGGGAAGACATGCGGGCCACCCCCACGGGTGATCGGATACATGAACAGGTGCAGCTGGTCGGCGAGCCCGTCCGCCACCAGTGCCCGTACCAGCGTCGCGCTGCCACTGACGTAAAGGTCCCCGACCTCGTCCTTGAGCGCCCGGATCCGGTCGGCGTCGTAGGGGCCGATGATCTCGCTGTTGCGCCACGTGGTCTCGGTGAGGGTGCCCGAGACCACGTATTTCTTGGTGTCGTTGAAGAACGGCGCCCCGGGATCCTCTTCGACGGTCCGAGCCGACCAGGCCGGCTCGAACATCTGGTACGTCGTGCGCCCGAGCAGGATGCCCTGGCACCGCCCGGTCACCGCTGCGAGCATCTCACCCATCTTCGGGTCGAAGCCGAACTCGGCGGTCCACACCGGCGCGTCGATCACACCGTCGAGGCTCATGAACTCGTGTACGAGGATCTCGCCCATGCCGTCCTCCGGGATCGTTGACTGGAGTCATCCACCCTGGCAGAGGCGGCGCCGAGGAGTCGACCCCTGGAGGACACGCTCCGTCTCGCCTTCGTCGGCGTTGTGCGCGGAACGGGATGCGCCGCGAGACGATGAAGAAGAGGCTTACTCCAGGAACGAGTCGGCTGCCGCCTGGACCTTCGCGAGGTACGCCTCCCAGACCTCGGCGCCGCGGCGCCGGCACCGCCGCGTCCGTCGATGAGCTCCCGCACGATGTCGCAATGTCCGGCGTGCTGGGCGGTCTCGGCAACCACGCGCACGACGAGGTGTCCGAACGTCGTGCCACGGCGTTCTTCGGGCCACCACGGGACCTCGGCCCTGGCATCGAGGGGGATGGTGGCCAAGGACTCATCGCCGTGCCGCCAGGCGGTGCGATACAGATCGAGGAGGTACTCCCGGCTCTGGTCGGGGGTGGCCCACATGTCGGCCCCGTCCCAGATCGAACCGTCCTCCTCCCAGGGCAGGGTCACCGGCGGTGTTCGGCCGACGCACGGGCCGAAGTAGTTCAGCTCGATCCCCGTCAGGTGCTTGACCAGCCCGAGCAGGTTCGTGCCCGACGGCACCAGTGGCCGGCGTACGTCGTACTCCGAGAGCCCGTCCAGCGACCGCACGACCGAGTCGCGGCCGTTCTGGAGGTACTGGCGGAGGTCGTCCTTCATCGCGTCGCTCATCGCCGCGTCAGGTCCAGGTAGTCGGGGTGCTTGCGCATCCAGGCACGGACGAACGGGCAGGTCGCGGCGACTCGCAGGCCCTCCCGCGCGCGCACCTGGTCGAGCGCGCCCCGGACCAGGTCCGAGCCCACGCCCTGTCCCTCGTACGCGTCGTCCACCTCGGTGTGCACGAACAGGATCACGTCGTCGGCGAGCTGGTAGACCGTGGAGCCCGCCGGCCGGCCGTCGACGTACACCTCGAACCGGCTCTCGTCAGGGTTGTCGCGCACCTCGAGATCGCTCATGCGGCCACGCTAGTCCGGCTGGCCTCCCTCGGTGACGAAGGCCGGGACCTCCGGCACCGGCCGACCGTCCGCGACCGCGGCGAAGCGGTCGAGCAGGATGCCCCACTCGCTGAACCTCGCCCGGTCCCCGACGTTCGCCATCGTCCAGCCGCCGTGGGAGAAGCGGAGGATGGAGCCCGGGTGCCGGCGTCCGCGCGACGGCGTGCGCTCGAGCTGCACCTGGAGCGTGCTCGGATGCTCGGGGTCCTGCGCGAGGGTGAACGTCTGGGCGTACTCGAACGGCGGACGCCACAGCGTCACCGTCCCCCAGGTGTACGTCGTGCCGTCGGCGAGGAGCATCGACGCGCGGCCGCCGACCTCGGGCTGGATCGCGACGCGTACCAGTCCCTCCGGGGCGTACGCGGGGTGCCACCACTCGTCGATCCGCCGGGTGAACGCCTCGAACGCCTCCTCGACGGTGGCATCGAGCTCGTAGCTGAGCTCGATCGGCGCCGCCGCCTCCACGGGCCGTGGCTCGACGTCGGTGACCACCGGTTGGTGGAAGACGATCCGGTTGTGGAACGGGTCGATCACGACCATCACCCGGCCCCAGTCCTCGTCGCGGATCCCCGGGTGCGCGTAGGTGTAGGGACGCGTGTGCAGCTCGTCGTGCAGGGTCGTCACGTCAGCGACCGAGATCAATGCCGCACCGCCGGGGCTGGCGTCCCCATGGTGCTCGCTCAGGTGCAGGATGGCGCGGCCGCGGCTCACCTGGGCGTACACAGGGGTATGCAGCTCGTGGCCGCCGTGCTCCCAGTCGAGATGGAAGCCGAGGTACTCGACGTAGAACTCGACCGCCTTGTCCCGGTCGAAGATCCGCAGGATCGGCACCGCCGGGCTCTCGGGTGCTTCGTCGGGCGCGGATCTGGCCGCGAGGGTGTTCCAGTCACGCGCGCCGTGCTGATGGGCGACCAGCTCGAGCGCCTCGCTGTGGCTGAGGGTGATGCCGCGGTCGGCGAGGTCGGCGCGCAGCCGTTTGGCCATCCGCTTGTGAATCTCGGACATGACGCTGCTTCTCTCCGGCGGACCTCCGCGTGTCGCGGGATCAGGGGCCTGCGTTGCCTGGCGGGTCCGCCCGATGAGGCGCATCACGGACAGGTGGGGTTACGGGGCATTCACCGTCCCGGAGAACCGGGTGCAGGCGGCCGGCTGCCTCTGACCGATCTTTCAGGTGGCCAGCGTAGCCCCACGGCAACATCCCGAGGAAGTGTCGGTGAACTCCGCTCCGGCACGCCGCGAGGACACTGGTTCCCCTCCTCGCGCGAGTCAGAATGACAGGCATGAGGCCGCAGGTCGTCGCACACCGCGGCGCGAGCTTCGACAATGCCGAGCACACCCTGGGGGCCTACGTCGAGGCGATCCGCGACGGCGCCGAGGCGCTGGAGTGCGACGTACGGCTCACCGCCGACGGCCACCTCGTGTGTGTCCATGACCGCGACCTGCGCCGTACGTCGTCCTCGAACGGCCTGGTCTCGACCATGGACCTCGCGGACCTCGACCAGCTCGAGTTCGCCTCGTGGAAGAACCCATGGGCCGACATGGACGACGAAGCGGTCGAGCGCGACCCCGACCTCGACAAGGTGCTCACCCTGCGCCGGCTGATGCAGTTCGTCGCCGACGCCGACCGGCCGATCGAGCTCGCGATCGAGACCAAGCACCCCACTCGCTACGGCGGGCTGGTGGAGCGCCGGGTGGCGGAGGCGCTGGCCGAGTTCGGCTGGACCGGTCCGAACAGCCCCGTGCGGGTCATGTCCTTCTCCTACGTCGCGTTGCAGCGGATGCAACGGCTGGCACCCCGGCTGCGGCTGGTGATGCTGGTGGAGAAGGCCCGGCACTGGCCGAGGTTGAAGCCGGTGCTCGGGGACAGGTGGATCCTCGGACCAGGGATCCAGCAGCTGACCAAGCACCCGAAGTTCGCCCAGAAGCTGCTCCGCACGGGCCGCGACCTCCACGTGTGGACGGTGAACACCGACGAGGAGCTCGACCTGTGCCGGTTCCTCGACGCACGGGCCGTCATCACCGACCGGCCACGGGACGTGCTCGCTTGGCTGGACGCCAGTCCCGGCGCGATGACCGAGCGAGTGCGACGCGATCTCGAGACGCGTCGCTCACCCCTCGCGGGCTCGGGCTGAGCCCAGGGCTTCTCGATCTCTCGCCCTCGTCGCGACCTCGCACGCTCGCGCGGGGGGCTCGATACCCTCGCGGCATGGGCAAGAAGTCCGGACCAAGGCCCGCGACCGGGCGACCGGCGACGCCGGCATCGGACCGCGCGACCCGACAGGTCACGCTCCACTGACGTCCGGAATCCGGGTGAATTTCCGGCTGATCTGGCGAATCCCGAGCCGCTGACCTGCGACGATGCCAAACTGCGGAAATTTCTCGCCGAAGAAGGTTGAACCGGACTGCAAACGTTCGCTAACGTCGCCGACGGCCCGGTCGTTGTTGCCTCCCCCGTCGACATCGACCGGGCCCTCCCATTGCCCGGCCCTCCGCCAGCATTCGTCCCCGGGTGGCCCTCGGTCGAGTCCGTCGGGACCCACGGCTCCGGGGTCTCCCTGTCCGTCGAGCGCTGTCGGTCGAGCGCTGTCGGTCGAGCCCGTCGAGACCACGGACCGCGGATCTCCAAGGTCCCGAACAGCCCTCACGCCCGTGGGCGCCCGATGCAGTCGCCCGGCCTCAGCCCATCGGCTCGCGCGACACCGGGCAGCTCATGCAGCGGGGCCCGCCTCGGCCGGAGCCCAGCTCGGACCCGGCGATCCGGACCACCTCGATCCCGGCCTCCTCGAGGCGAGCATTGGTCTCGTCGTTGCGCTCGTAGGCGACCGCCACCCGGGGCGCGAGTGCGAGGGTGTTGTTCCCGTCGTCCCACTGCTCGCGTTCGGCCGTGACGGGGTCGAGGCCGGTGTCGATCTGGTGGAGCGTGTCGATCTCCATCGCCTTGGCCGCCGCCACCAGGAAGTGCTCGGCGTCGGCCACGTGCAGCTCGAGCTCGCTGCCGTCGGCCGAGCCGGATTCGGGCAGCCGGGTCACGGCGTACGCCGTGAGGGTGTCGGCGACGTTGGGGTACATCACGACCTTGTCGACGTCGACCATCGTGCACACGGTGTCGAGGTGCATGGTGGCGCGCTCCTGGGTGATCGGGACCGCCAGCACCGTGCGCGCCAGACCGGCCTGGAAGACCGAGCGTGCCAGCTGCTCGGCACCGGCCGGTGTGGTCCGCTCCCCGACGCCGATTGCCAGAACGCCGGGAGCGAGCAGGAGCACGTCGCCGCCCTCGACGTGCTCGTTGCGCCAGCCGTGGAGGCGCGGTGTGCCGGCGAAGCGGGGGTGCGAGGTGTAGATCAGCTCGGTCAGCTGGGTCTCCCGCGAACGGGCCGGCATCGCGAGGGAGGTGATCGTGACCCGGTCGCGCACCCAGACGGAGGAGTCGCGGGTGAACAGCAGGTTGGGCAGGGGGTCGATCAGGAAGCCGTGCCGGGGGAGCAGCGAGGTGACCAGCCCGAAACCGCCGCGGACCTCGTCGTTGCGGACGCCCGCGGTCAGGTGGGTGGCCAGCTCCTCCGGTGAGGACTCGTGCAGCATCGGCCGGAGCCAGCGGCGCATGGTCTCGCCGAGGTGGAGGCTGCCGAGGGCGGTCTCGATGGCCCGGTCGCGGGCCTCGGGGTCGGCGAGGGTCTCGATGAGCAGGTCCATCAGGTATAACACCTCGACGTCCCGCTCGCGCAGCGCGGCGGCGAACGCGTCGTGCTCCTCCTGTGCCCGCGCCACCCACGGAATGCCGTCGAACAACAGCCGGTCGTTGTTGCGCGGGGTGAGCCGCTTCAGCTCGGGGCCGGGGCGGTGCAGCATCACGGTGCGCAGGATGCCGACCTCCGAGTCGGCACCGTGCGGGCGGCCCTCCGGGACCGGGTACGTCGCCATGTGGCGCACTCTAGTGCGGCCGCGAGGTACCCCTCACCCGGCGAGGATCTGGTACACGGTCACCCCGGCAAGCAGGAGACAGACGCCGGCGCCGACGTAGTGGATCGTCGAGAGCCGCATGTACCGCAGCAGGAACCGGCCGGCGACCACGGCCAGGCCGGAGACCACGAGCAGCGCCGCCCAGGCACCGACGAACACCGAGACCGTGTCGTGGTAGCGGCCCACCAGGCTGATGGTGAGCAGCTGCGACAGGTCGCCCCACTCGGCCGCGAAGAGGACCAGGAAGCTGGCGGCGACGGCAGCCCACCCGGTCTTCGGGGAGGTCGCCTTCGCGGCGTACTCCTCCTCGGTCTGCGCCTCCTCGGCGTCGGCGCCGGGCGCCTCGCGCAGCAGCAGGACCGCGCCCCCCAGGAAGATCGCGGCAGCCAGGATCTCCACGACCTCGCGTGGGAGGAGAGTCACGACATGCCCGACCGTGCACGCGATCAGGGTCTGCACGAAGAACGCGAGGCCGACTCCGGTCCAGACCGCCCAGGGTCGGTACCGGGTCGCCAGCACGAGCGTGGCGATGAAGGTCTTGTCCGGGAGCTCCACCACGAAGATCGCGGCGAAGGTGACCGCGATGACGGCGAGATCCACGCGTCGAACCTATCCGGTGGTGTTTCCCGGACGTTCACGCTGGGAGGTTGCCTGTGTCGGTGGCCGGGTGTTGAGTCGGTAGCCGGGGTCGATCCACAACCCACGAGGGAGCAGAGCAATGGCGACGTTCGACCACTACGACCAAGGCACACCGAGCTGGGTGGAGCTGGTCACGCCCGATCAGAAGGGTGCGCAGGAGTTCTATACCGGCCTGTTCGGCTGGGGGTACGACGACAACGACATGGGCGACATGGGCCACTACTTCATCGCCACCCTGGACGGCGGCGAGATCGGTGGCGTCAGCGGCCAGCAGCCCGGCATGGAGGGACACCCCGCCTACTGGGGCGTCTACCTGGCCGTGGACGACGTCGACGCCGCGAGCGCCAAGGTCGAGCCCGCCGGCGGGAAGGTCGAGGCCGGCCCGCTCGACGTCAACGAGAACGGCCGGATGGCGGCGATCCAGGACCCGACCGGGGCCCGCGTCGGCCTGTGGCAGGCGGGGACGACGATCGGCACCCAGCGCGCCAACCAGCCGGGCACCCCGACCTGGAACGAGGTCGTGACGGCTGACATACCGGGGGCGGTGGCGTTCTACGGCGCCGTGCTCGGCATGGGCAGCGAGGAGATGGACATGGGCGAGGCCGGCACCTACACGGTGCTGACCAACGCCGAGGGCCGCCAGATCGGTGGGGCGATGAACCCGCCGATGGAGGGCGTGCCTCCGCACTGGAACATCTACTTCAACGTCGAGGACGTGGATGCCAGCCTGGCCAAGGTCGAGGAGCTCGGCGGCAAGACCGTCGCCCCGGCGTTCGACGTACCCGGGGTGGGCCGGATGGCCATGGCCGCCGACCCGCAGGGCGCGTCGTTCTGGGTGATGGCGGCCGCGGAGCAGGCCTAGGTCTCGCGGAACGGGTCGGCGGGGTAGACGCCCAGCACCTTCACCTCGGTGGTGAAGAACTCCAGCTCCTCGAGGGCCCGCTTGACCGGCAGGTCGTCGGGGTGGCCGTCCACCTCGGCGAGGAACTGGGTGGCGGTGAACTCCCCGCCGACCATGTAGCTCTCGAGCTTGGTCATGTTCACGCCGTTCGTGGCGAAGCCGCCGAGCGCCTTGTAGAGGGCGGCGGGGAGGTTGCGGACGTTGAACACGAAGCTGGTCACGACCGGCCCGTTGCCGGGATCGGGGGTCTCGAGGTCGCGGGAGAGGACCACGAACCGCGTCGTGTTGTGGTCCTCGTCCTCGATCTCGTCGAGGAGCACCTCGAGGCCGTAGATCTCCGCGGCCAGTGGCGGTGAGATCGCGGCCTGCGTCGGGTCGCCCGCCTCCTTGACCTCGCGCGCGGCGCCGGCGGTGTCTCCGGAGATCACGGGCACGAACCCGTGCTCGCGGATCACCCGCCGGCACTGGCCGAGGGCGTGCACGTGGCTGTGTACGGTCTTGACGCCGTCGAGGGTCGCACCGGGGACGCCGAGCAGGGCGAACCGGATCCGTAGGAAGTGCTCGGCGACGATGTGCAGACCCGAGGTGGGCAGGAAGTGGTGGATGTCGGCGACCCGGCCGGCGATCGAGTTGTCGATGGGGATCATCGCCAGGTCGGCCTCGCCGGTCTCGACCGCGGCGAAGCAGTCCTCGAAGCTCGGGCAGGCGATCGCCTCGGCCGCGGGGAAGCGCTCCTGGCAGGCGAGGTGCGAGTTGGAGCCGGGCTCGCCCTGGTAGACGATCCGATGCGACCCGTCCTCGATGCGCGTGCTCACGCGCGTCAGTGTCACATGTCGCGGGGTGCCGCCATTACGCTCGACCAGCGTGTGGATCCTCGACGTCGTGGCGCTGGTGGTGGCGCTCGCCGCCGGGGTACTCGCGGTCGTCGCGCTCCGCCGCCAGGCCGCGGCACGCCGTAGGTCCGCCACCGACGCGCTGCCCGAGGACGTCCTCGGACTGCGTCAGGAGGTCGCCGCGCTGCGATCCGAGGCCGGGGACGCACTGCGTCACCTCGCGGTCGTCCGGTACGACGCGTTCGGTGACATGGGCGGGCACCTCTCGTGGTCTCTTGCGCTCCTCGACGACGGGGGCAACGGCGTCGTGTTGACCTCGATCCACGGCCGGTCCGATGCCCGCAGCTATGCGAAGAGCGTGACGGAGTGGACCTGCGAGCAGCAGCTCTCCCCCGAGGAAGAGGAGGCGATCGCGCGCGCGCGACCGTGACCCGCTCGCACCCTGGTCCGCCGGGTCTGCCGCGACCACACTTGACGGCGTACCGAGGCTGCTCGCGGCCTTCTGGGGCACCTACGGAAGGTGCGCCGGCTAACGAGGGACCCGCACGAGGACCCGGCCGTGCAGGCACGTCATCCGGAGCTCCTTACCCGCGCCGAGGGGGTCGCCGTCGAGCTGCCGGGGTGTGGGGCTCGCGGCGCGGACCACGACCGAACGGCCGCGCATCCGGGCGATCATCTCGTCGGTGCGTGGGCGTCGCGCGAGCACCCGGAACGCCAGCGGTAGCCACGACAGGAACCGCTTGGGGTAGAGGAGCACGACGTCGACCAGACCGTCGTCGATGGTCGCGTCCGGCAGCAGCGGCATCCCGGCCTGCAGGAAGCCGACGTTGCCGACGACCACCGTGCGGGCCCGATGCGTGGTGAACTCGCCGTCGTCGACCGAGACCTCCATCCTCACCACCGGCGACATCAGGGCCTTGAGCGCGGAGAGGACGTAGGCGAACCAGCCGACCTTGGCCTTGATCTGCTCGTTGACGCCCTCGATCATCGCCGCGTCGAGGCCCATCCCCGCCATCACCATGAAGTGGGTGTCCTCCATGTCGTCCCCGCTCACCTCGACGAGGTCGATCGCCCGGTCCTGGCCGGTCAGGGCGACGTCGACGGCCGAGCGCAGGTAGAGCGGGATGTCGAGGTTGCGGGCCAGCAGGTTCCCCGTCCCGGCAGGGATGATCCCGACCGGGATGCCCGTGCCGGCCAGCTCGGCGCACACTTCGCGCACCGTGCCGTCGCCGCCGCAGACGAGCACGAGGTCCGCGCCCGCGATCGAAGCCGCCTCGGCCATCCCGGTGCCCGGGTCCTCCACGGTCGTGTAGTGCCACTCCGGCTCGGACCATCCGGCGTCCTGCGCCATGGTCGACACGATCGACCGGAACTGGCCGACGTCCTCGAGCTTGGCCGGGTTCAGGATCACCGCCAACCGCCGGTCGGAGGGAACCGACACCGCCAGCGGCTGGGCGAACTCCGCGTGGCTGCGGGGCAGCGGGCTGTACAACCCCAGCCAGAGCAGGACGACGAAGGCACCGAGGAGCCAGCCGCCGATCACGTCGGTCGGGTAGTGCCGGCCGAGGAGCACGCGGTCGAAGCCCACGAGTACGGCGAGCAGCACCGCACCGGCGTACGCGGCTCGGCGCAGGCTGGCGCGGCGGATCAGCATCGAGGCCAGCACGATGAGGACGCCGGCGAGAGCTGCGGTGCTCGATGCGTGTCCCGAGGGGAACGCCTGGGAGGTGAGCAACGCCGACGGGTTCTGCCAGGGCGGTCGCATCCGGCCGAAGAGTGCCCGGATCCCGACGTGGAGGACCGAGGTCGTGACGATGACCAGGACCGTGTAGATCGCAGCGCGGCGATGGTTGCGCAGCCACAGCGACACGGCGAGGAAGGCGGTGATGATCGCCATCCCGAGGGTCGCGAAGGTCACCTCGATCCAGCGCAGCCCCGTGACCAAGGCGCCCGACCCGGCCGCCCAGTGCTCCGCCGTACGACCGAGGTCGTCGAAGCTGACCACCGGCGAGGGGTCGAGGTGCACCTCCCAGGCGACCAGCCCGAAGAGCACGGCGCATACCCCGGCCCACGCGAGGGGGAGGATGCGGGGGCGGTCGAGCACGCGCGTCAGTATGCCGGGACGATCGCCACGTGCCGCATCGGCTGAGCGCCCGAGCCCGCTTCAGATCGTCAGTACGTCGTCCAGCCGCCGTCCACGGCCAGCACCTGTCCGGTGATGTAGCTGCTCGCGTCGGAGGCCAGGAACACCAACGCCTCGCCGAGCTCCTCGGGCCGCCCCGGGCGGCCGAGTGCGGTGTGGGATCCGACCCAGCTCCGCAGGTCGGCGTCGCGTAGGTAGCCGTTGGTGCCGCCCGGGAACCACCCGGGAGCCAGCGCGTTCACCCGCACTCCGTGACGGCCCCACTGCGCGGCGAGCTCACGGGTCAAACCGTGCACCCCGGCCTTGCTGGCGGCGTACCCGGCCAGAGCGAAGCGGTCGAAGCTGCGCAGCGCCGAGATCGACGACACGTTGATGATCGATCCCCCGCGCTGCTCGATCATGGCGGCGCCGGCCAGCTGGGAGAGGCGGTACGGCGCCATCAGGTTGATGCGGAGGGCACGGTCGACCTCCTCGGGAGGTTCTGACTCGGCTGGCCCTGACCACGCCGCGCCCGCATTGTTGACCAGCACATCCAGCCGCCCGCAGGTGTCCTGGGCGGTCGCCACGAGGCGTTGGAGATGAGCGTCGTCGGTGAGGTCGCCGGGGACGACCACGGTGTCGGGGAGCTCGGCGGCGAGCTCCTCCAGCAACGAGGCGCGTCGCGCCGTGACGACGAGCCGCGCCCCGGCTTCGTGCAGGGCCCGGGCGAAGGCCCTCCCGAGCCCCTCGGACGCCCCCGTGACCAAGGCGACCCTTCCCTCGAGACTCGCCGGCTGGGTCATGGCGACCACTCCTCCCCCTCGGAACGGAATGCCAGTGCCGGTCAGCGTAGGACCGCTCGGCCCACCTGACCATCCCTGTGCCCCGGCCGGGTGGTCGCGGATAGCCTTGCAGCGTGATAGATCCGAAGGTGCTGCGAGACGACCCCGAACGCGTCCGGGCCGCCCAGGCCAAGCGCGGCCTGTCGGGGGACATCGTCGACCGTGCGCTGGCGGCCGACTCCGCCCGCCGCAGTGCCATCGCCACCTTCGAGGCCAAGCGCGCCGAGCAGAAGCAGCTGGGCAAGAAGATCCCGGGCGCGCAGGGCGACGAGAAGGCCGAGCTGCTGGCACGGACCAGGGAGCTCGCCATCGAGGTGAAGGCCGCCGAGGCCGCCCAGACCGAGGCCGAGGAGACCTGGCGCGCGGCGCTCATGGACATTCCGAACCTGGCCGCGGACGAGTCGCCCGCCGGCGGCGAGGAGGACTTCGTCGTCCTCGAGACCATCGGTACGCCGCCGGTCTTCGACTTCGAGCCGCGCGACCACGTCGAGCTCGGCCGGATGCTGGGGGCCATCGACCTGGAGCGCGGGGCCAAGGTGTCCGGGTCGCGGTTCTACTTCCTGACCGGCGTCGGCGCCCAGCTGGAGTTCGCGCTGATCAACATGGCGATGGACCAGGCCCGTGCCCACGGGTTCACCCAGGTGGTGGCGCCGTCGCTGGTCAAGCCGCGGGCGATGGAGGGCACCGGCTTCCTCGGCCAGGCCGCCGACGACGTCTACCGCATCGAGGGCCAGGACCTCTACCTGGTCGGTACCTCCGAGGTGCCGATGGCGGCGTACCACTCCGACGAGATCCTCGACGCCCGCACCCTGCCGCTGCGCTACGTCGCGTTCAGCCCCTGCTTCCGCAAGGAGGCCGGGTCGCACGGCAAGGACACGCGGGGCATCTTCCGGGTGCACTGGTTCGACAAGGTGGAGATGTTCGTCTACACGACGATCGAGGAGTCGTACGCCGAGCACCAGCGGCTGCTGGAGTGGGAGAAGGAGTTCCTCGACAAGCTCGAGCTGTGCTACCGCGTGATCGACGTGGCCGCCGGTGATCTCGGCCTCTCGGCCCAGCGGAAGTTCGACTGCGAGGCCTGGATCGCGAGCCAGGGGCGCTACCGCGAGCTCACGTCGACCTCCAACTGCACGGACTTCCAGACCCGGCGGCTCGACACCCGCGGTCGCTTCGACGACAGCGAGATCCGGCCGATCGCCACCCTCAACGGCACGCTCTGCTCGACCAACCGGCCCATCATCGCGATGCTCGAGACCCACCAGCAGGAGGACGGCTCGGTCCGCGTGCCCGAGGCACTCCGTCCCTACATGGGCGGGCTCGACGTACTCAAGCCGGTGACCGAGTAGCCCGTGCCCACGACAAGACCCACCGGCGGGAGCCGGAGCTCGACGGACGCCGGTCGGTGGCGGCCCCGGCTGGTGGCCCTCGACATCGACGGCACCCTGATCAAGTGGCTCGAGGGCGTCGGCACGACGTACGAGGAGATCTCCTCCCCCGTCTACGACGCTGTGCACCTTGCACTCGACGCCGGCGCCCACGTGGTCCTTGCCAGCGGCCGGTCGCCGCACGCCATGACCACCGTCGCCGACATGCTCGACCTGAACGCCGACGGGCGGGAGGCCCGTGAGGGAGCGTGGGTCGTGGCCAGCAACGGCGCCGTGGTCTTCCGCTACCCGCCGTTGGAGGTCGTGCACGAGGAGACCTTCGACGCCGCTCCGGCGGTTGCGGCGATCCTGGAGCACCAGCCCACGGCACTGGTGGCCGTGGAAGAACGAGGCGTGGGGTACCGGGTGAACGGGCCGTTCCCGGCGGGTGAGCTGACCGGAGAGCTGATCACCACGGAGGTCGCCGACCTGGTCGCCGGACCGGTGAGCAGGGTGATCATCCGCGATCCCAACGCCACCGCCGACGACTTCGTCGCACTTGCCGAGCGCCTCGGGCTGCAGGGCACCGACTACGTCGTCGGCTGGACGGCGTGGCTCGACCTGGCGCCGGTCGGGGTCAGCAAGGCCTCCGGGGTGCAGTACGTCGCCGCCGAGCTCGGGATCGAGGCCGCCGACGTGCTGGCGATCGGTGACGGCCGCAACGACATCGAGATGCTGCAGTGGGCCGGGCGAGGCGTGGCGATGGGTCAGGCGATCGACGTGGTGAAGGAGGCAGCCGACGCGGTCACCGGCACCGTCCAGGAGGAGGGCGCCGCCATCGAGCTCAACCGCTGGTTCGGAGACGGTCGCCGTGCGCCCTCCTCGACCCGTGCCCGACCCGCATGACCCTCCCCAGGCTGGTCGCCACCGACCTCGACGGCACGCTGCTCGACGACGAGGGCCGGGTCACCGACCGCACCCGGGAGGTGCTGCGCCAAGTCCAGGAGCTGGGAGTCCGGGTGGTGATCGTCACGGCACGGCCCCTGCGGTGGATGGACGAGCTCTGGGCCCAGGTCGGCGGGGGCAGAGGCGTGGGCATCGTGTCCAACGGCGCGATCACCTACGACATCGAGAGCCACGAGGTGCTCGACGAGCGCGGCATCCCGGCCCGGGAGGGACTCGCTCTGGCCGCCGCGATCCGGGAAGCGGCCCCGGGCACGGCGTTCGCGCTGGAGTGTCTCGGCGGCTACCGCCACGAGCCGTCGTACGTCGATATGCACCCGACGCCGCCGGACCTGCGGGTCGCAGAGCTCGACGTCCTCTGGGACGAGCCGGCCGTGAAGCTGCTCGCCCAGCACCTCACCCTCGACCCCGATGACTTCCGGGCGCGGGTGATCGACGCCGTCGGCGACCGGGCCACTCCCACCTGGACCATCGACCGCCTGATGGAGATCAGCGCTCCGGGGGTGACCAAGGGCGGGGCCCTCGCCGACCTTTGCAGGCGACTCGGTGTCGCCGCGGCGGACGTCGTGGCCTTCGGCGACATGCCCAACGACATCGCGATGCTGACCTGGGCCGGCACGTCGTACGCCGTGGCGAACGGCCACTCATCGGTGCGCGATGCTGCTGACCATGTCGCCCCGGCCAACACCGAGGACGGCGTCGCCACCGTGCTCGCCGGGCTTTTCGGGCTGTGATGTGATGGGGCGGTGACCTGGCGACGACGCACCCTCGGCGGTGCCCTGACGGCCGCCCTGCTCTCGGGGCTGCTGCTGACGGGAGTCGAACCCGCGACGTCCGCCCCGGGCTCGTGCGCCCCCAGGACGCTCCAACAAGACATCCACAGCGCGGACGTCGTCTTCCGTGGCGTCGTGACCAAGGTGAAGCCGGAGCGTGGCGTGCGCGACCAGCGCACCCGTAGCTACCTGGTCGAGGCGGACCGGGTGTACAAGTCCTCGCTGGTGACCCAGAGGGTGACCGTCACCGCCTCGGCGGCCGGCACGCGGTGTGTCCTTCCGGTGCTCCAGAAGGGCAAGCGCTACCTCTTCTTCGTCAAGGAGGACGGGTCGCGGCTGATGGCCACCACGGCCACCTCCCGAGCGACGCAGAAGCGCACCAACCAGGTGGTCGCCCGGTTGGGCGACGGCGTCGTCCCGCACCCGGCCCCGCCCGCGACTGCGCAGTTCACGAAGGTCGCCGACGCGAGTCCACCCACCCTGTCCCGGCTGCTGGCTCCGGGCGCAGCGCTGGTGATCGTGAGTCTCCTGGGGCTGCTCGTGCTCGGGCGGGTGGGACGCCGCCACGCGTGATCCTGGCGTTGCCGTCGTCAGGGCCGACGGCCGGTGGGACCGAGGCCGGGACCACCCGATCGGGCTACAGGTACATCCCGCTCTGAGTGTTGCCGGTGTCGGGGCCGCGGTCCTGCTGCTGTTGCTGCTGCGGGGGCATCCCCGGGCGCATCGGCTGCCCACCAGGGCCGCTCGCGCCCGGTAGCGCTCGCCGCATCTGCTCGAACTGTGCGCGGGCGGAGACCTGCTGGGCGTAGATCGCCGTCTGGATGCCGTGGAACAGGCCTTCGAGCCAGCCCACGAGCTGGGCCTGAGCGATCCGCAGCTCGGAGTCCGACGGGGTCGACTCGTCGGTGAACGGGAGGGACAGCCGCTCCAGCTCGTCGATCAGCTCGGGGGCGAGGCCGCTCTCGAGCTCCTTGATCGACGACTGGTGGATCTCCTTGAGCCGGTTGCGGCTCGCCTCGTCGAGCGGCGCCGACTTCACCTCCTCGAGCAGCTGGCGGATCATCGCGCCGATCCGCATCACCTTGGCCGGCTGCTCCACCAGCTCGGTGAGGTCGCGCAGGTCGTCGTCCTCGGCCGCTTCGGCCTTGGCCACGGCTTCGGCCGGCACGGCCACCGGCTGGCCGTCCGGGCCGACGACGATCACGTGCTGCTGTCCGGACTCCTGCTCGCTCATACCCGCCAGCCTACAAACGCCGGGTCATGGCTGGGCCAGCAGCAGGACTTTGCCCGTTCCGGCCCCGCTCTCGACCAGCCGGTGTCCGTCCGCCGCCTCGGCCAAGGGGAAGGTCGCGCCGATCACCGGGCGGATCGTGCCGTCGGCGACCAGCGGCCACACGTGCTCGACCACGGCGGCGCAGATCGTGGCCTTCTCCGCGACGGTCCGGCCACGGAGGTTCGTGGCGACGATCGCGGCCCGCTTCCGCAGCAGGGTGTTGAGGTCGAGCTCGGCCTTGGTCCCGCCCTGGAGTCCGATCACGACCAGCCGGCCCTCGGACGCCAGCGCCGCGACGTTCCGAGCAAGGTACGACGCCCCCATGTTGTCGAGGATCACGTCCACGCCCTGCCCGTCGGTGACCTCGTCGACGACCTCGACGAAGTCCTGGTTCCGGTAGTCGATCGCGACCTCGGCGCCGAGCATCCGGCAGAGCTCCAGCTTGTCCGGGCTGCCGGCGGTCGTGAGCACATGCGCACCGAGCGCTTGTCCCAGCTGGATGGCGAACGTGCCGATGCCTCCCGCGCCGCCGTGCACCAAGAAGCTGTCGCCCGCGCGAAGCCCCGCGATCATCATCACGTTCGACCAGACGGTGGCGGCGACCTCGGGCAGGGCCGCGGCGCCCGCCAGGTCGACGCCCTCCGGGACCGGCATCACCTGGCCGGCCGGCACCGCAACCCGGGTGGCGTAGCCGCCTCCGGCCAGGAGCGCGCAGACCTCCTCGCCGACCTCGAGTCCCTGGACGTCCGCACCGAGTGCCGTCACCGTGCCGCTGCACTCCAGACCGAGGATCTCCGATGCACCGGGGGGCGGCGGGTAGTGGCCCTGCCGCTGCAGCAGATCGGCCCGGTTGACCGCGGTGGCCGCGACGTCCAGCATCACCTCTCCTGAGCGGAGCTCGGGCTCGGGGGCCTCGGCCCACGTCAGCACCTCGGGCCCACCGGGTCCGCTCGGGACGATCGCCCTCACCTGGTCACTCGTCGTACTCGTCGTCGCTGTGGTCGACATCCCGGTCGTCGGGAACCTCGTCGTCCACGTCGTCCTCATCACGTGCACCCGGAGGTCGGTCCCAACCTTCGGCCAGCGTCTGGGCCCGCGCTGCCAGCCGCTCGACCGTCTCGGTGTCGGCGTCGGCACTGCCGGCCGCCCAGCCGACGAGGAAGGTCGTGATCGGTGCCGCCGGTCGGACCACGTTGTCGGCCGCGACCTTCGCCAGGTCGAGGACCAGTGCTTCGTCGACCTCGGCATCGATGTCGAGGGCGTCACACAGCTCGTCGATCCAGTCGTGCAGGTTCACGGTGCCAATCTTGCGAACCGGAGGCGGTGGGGCAAGTGCCGCGACCCGGTGATCTGGTTGCCTCAGATCGAGCCGGTTCTGGCGGTCAGCCGACCGGTCAGCCCTCGCCCCCGCGGAGCCGGGTCACGTCGCGCCAGGTGTCGACGTCCATGGCCTCGTCGCCGACCGCGGGCACGTCCGTCGCGTCGCCCGCCTGCATGAGCCGTCGCATGGGTACGCCGTGCGCAGACCCGGGCACCGGAATCAGCCACGGGCGGACCGCGCCCACGAGCTGGCGGCGCCCGGACGCGTCGACCAGCCAGGCCGCATCGTGGTCGCCGACGGCTTCCAGGAGCCGGGCGACGGTCTCCCGCGTGACGTGCGGCATGTCGACGGCGAGTGTGACGACGAGCTCGGGATCACCGGCCAGCGCGGCGCCCCCGGCGGCGATCCCGGCGAGTGGGCCGCCGCCCGGCGGGGACTCGCGGGTGAACACGACCGGGCGCGACGTTCGAGCTTCGGGGCCGACCACGACCACCTCGTCGGCCTCGGCGACCGCGTCGAGCGCGTGCTCGAGCAGGGAACGTCCGGCATGGGCGAGCGCGGCCTTGTCGGTCCCGTCGAGGCGCGCCGCGGTTCCGCCCGTGAGGATCACCGCGGCCCAACCCACGCGCCCATGGTGGCAGGCTGGGGTCATGCAGGTGGTGCTCGTGCAGGAGGCGGCGTCCCTCGACCCGACGGAGAACAGGGAGCGGATCGACGCGCTCGTTCCGGACGGGGCCGACCTCGTGGTGCTCCCCGAGGCGTTCGCGCGCGACTTCGGCGACCCGGGCTCCGACGTCGCGCTGTACGCCGAGTCCGTGGACGGCCCGTTCGCCACCGAGGTGGAGCGGGTGGCCAAGGCGCGCGGCACCACGGTCGTCGCCGGGATGTTCGAGGAGACCGATGCGACGCCGTACAACACGGTGGTGGTCCGCGGGGGCGTCCACGCCGACTACCGCAAGATCCACCTGTACGACTCGTTCGGGTACCGCGAGTCCGACGTGCTCGCCGCCGGCGACATCTCTCCCCTGACCTTCGACCTGGACGGGCTCGAGGTGGGCCTGATGACCTGCTACGACCTGCGGTTCCCCGAGCTGTCCCGACTCCTGGTCGACGCCGGCGCGGAGGTGCTGCTGGTTCCGGCGGCCTGGGTAGCCGGGTCACGCAAGGTCGATCACTGGAGGACCCTGCTCCGAGCCCGGGCGATCGAGAACACCGTGTACGTCGTCGGCGTCGGCCAACCAGGACCCCGCTACACCGGCCATTCGATGGTCGTCGGCCCTCTCGGTGACGTGCTGGTCGAGGGCGGCACGGAGCCCGGAACGTTCCGCGCGGACATCGATGCGGCGGCCGTTGCCGAGGCCCGCAGGACCAATCCGTCGCTCGCCAACCGCCGCCTGTAATCTGACGCTCTGTGTCCAGGGGTGCTTCGCGTCGGCGTGCGGAGTCGTACGCCGGGAAGCGCGTCGCCCGCAAGCCCTCCCGCAAGGAGATGCGAGCAGCCCGGCGGGGGTCGCCATCCCCCGCCCGGTCCAGTCACCCCGCGCAGTACCGGCCTGAGGCCGTGCCGGCGGATGTGCCCGAGTCTCGGCCCGAGACCCGGCCAGAGATCCGGCCCGACGTCCGGCGTGAGGTTCACCGCGAGCCACCGCCACGGCCCGAGGTACGGCGCGAGGTCCGCCTCGAGCCCGCTGCGCGGCCCGAAGTCCGGGGCGAGCCCCAGCGCCAGATACAGCGCGAGGCCCCGTCCCAGATCGGCCTGGCCGCAGGGCCCGACACCAGAACCCAGGTAGCGCTCCTCCCCGGGCGAGGCGCCCGGCCGGAGACACACCCGGAGACACCGCGGCCCTCTCCGCCCGAGCAAGCCCCGATGGCGTGGCGTCCGAGCCGGGGACGCACCGCCCTGCACCATCTCGGCTTCACCATCTGGCTTCTGGTCGTGGCTGCTGCCACGGCGACCATGGTCGCGGCCCTGACCGGCTACGTCGACGACTGGCTGGGCCAGGTCGGCGCGATCGCGACCAGCACGGCGTACACCTGGGGTTTCGCGGCCCGCACCGGTGGCCGCCCGGCGCTCTTCTCGCTGGTCGCCCTGGTGCTCGGCGGCGTGGTCGTCAGGGTCGACGTCGACGCGCTGCACAGCGGTGCCGCGGTGATGACGGCGGTGCTGACCGCCGTGTTCGCGGTGATGGCGACCGTGCCGGCGGTGCGCTTCATGGGTGCCGTGCGCGAAATCCTGGTCGCACTCGTGCTCGCCGCCGTCGGCTCCATGGCGACGCTCGCCTGGGAGCCCGTCGTCGACCTGCATCGGTTCGAGTACACGGTGCTCGGGCTCTCGCTGGTGGGTGCCTTCATGAGCGTCTACCGGCTCGGGGCGGGCTTCCACGGTCTCGGCAGCCGTGGCCTCCTCACCGTGCTCGGCGGGAGCCTGATGCTGGCGTTGACACTCGGGTACGCCGAGCTCCTCCAGCGCTACGGGAGTCACGGCGTCATCGAGGGTCTCGACGACGTGGTGCGGTGGAGTGACAGCCATCTCGCCGCGTTCCCTCAGCCGATCATCGCCCTGCTCGGTGTGCCGGCCCTGACCTGGGGCACCCACATGCGGGCGCGGCGCCGCCAAGGCTGGTGGGTCTGCGCCTTCGGCGTGGCCCTGACCGCGCCGGTCGCCTACGGGCTGGTGGACCCCGGCCGGAGTGTCGAGGAGGTCGCCCTGGCAGCGGCGTACGGCGTCGTGGTCGGGCTGGTGATCGGCTTCCTGCTGATCCGGCTCGACCTGGGCCTCACCGGGCCGCGGGGGCGGCGGTTGCCCGAGACGGAGAAGGCGGCCGCGGTACGCCCGGAGCCGGGGCGAACCCATGCTCTCTGGTGACAGTCCGGCCCCCAGCGATCCGGGCTGGAGCATCCACTAGGTTCGGACCGTGGCGCGTGAGCAGACGGTGCGGATCCTGGCCGAGATGGTCGCCAACGTGATCGTGGTCGAGGTCGCCGTCGACGACGAGGTGGCGGCAGGCGACATGGTGTGCCTGCTGGAGTCGATGAAGATGGAGATCCCCGTGCTCACCGAGAGCGCCGGCGTGGTCACCGCGGTCAAGGTGACGCCGGGCGACGTGGTCCAGGAGGGCGACATCCTCGTCGAGCTCACCGCTCGACCCAGCTGACACCGCGAGTCCGGGCGGGAGGCCCGAGCCGCGTGACGTCGTCCACGTGAGCGAGCTCGTCTTCCCGGCCGCGCTCCACTGACGCCTCGACAGTGGTGCGTCGGTAGAGCCCTTCGAGACGACGGGGCCGCCTCACCCCGTCGGTCGAGCGTGTCGAGGCCACGGCGCAGATCTCCCCGTCCGCAGCAGAGGGGGCGGGATTCGAACCCGCGGCTGACATCTCTGCCAGCGACCGCTTTCAAGGCGGTTCCGATCGGCCACTCCGGCACCCCTCCGAGCAGCGCGCCCATCGAACGCGTGCCGGGCAAGGAGTCTAGGCGAGAGCCTTGCGGCTACTCAGAGCCGCCGATCTCGAGCTCGACGTCGTCGTAGGCCAGGTCGTGCACCCGCTGGGTGTGGTGCTCGATGTCGACGAGCAGCCGCGAGAGCTGGCCTGCGACCTCGTCGACGTCCGGAGAGACCAGCAGCTGCGAGGAGAGCCGGTCGAGGCGGGCCAGCAGATGGTCGCGCTCATGGAGCGCCCGGTTGTGCCGCGCCGACAGCCAGGCCTCGCGGCGGGTCGGGTGCTCACGGAGCAGGCGTTCGCGTACCGGCACCAGCCGCCGGCGGACGGCCCAGCGCCATGCGCCGATGTTCTCGCGGGCATGCGTAGGCCGCAGGAGGTCATCGAGGGTATACGTCGTCGCGGTCATGGGACCTCCCGACTGCTGGCCGACACGTAGCCGCGGGGGGTGCTCGCGGGCTTCTCCGGGGTTGATGACAACTGTGGACCTCGCGGCGGCGGAGGACAAGGCCGGGTTCGGTGGCGATTGGCGCGGATCGCGACGGTTTCAGTTGAATGGGGCGCGTGCCCTCCTCCGCCCCCGACAGCTGCTACCGCCTGGCGCCGGCGCTCGGCCTGCGCCTGATCGGCCGCAGCCTGGTCTCGCTGGCCGTGCTGGTCCTGCTGGCCACGCTGCTCGGCCTGGTGCTGGACGCGGGGTGGGTGATCGCCGGGGTGGTCACCCTGGTCGGCCTGGTCCTGGTGGCCGGCTGGGCGTGGTACCTGCTGCGGTGGGCGAACGCCGTACGCCTCTCGGAGGAGGGGTACGACGTGCGACTGCTCGGCGGGGTCGGCACCACGTCCGCCACCTGGGCGGACGTCGTCGAGGTGGCGGCCGCCAGCCCGGGTGGGACGCCCTGCGTCGTGCTGCAGCTGTCCGACGGTCGCGGGACACGACTGCCGATGCCGGCGCTGGCAGGCGATCCCGACGTCTTCGCACGCGACGTACGCCGTCGGGTGCGTGACGCCCACCGCGCGACCGGCGACCCGGGGATCGGCGTACGCGCGAAGACCGATTCCGCAGCCGAGACCGACCCGGCGACCGACACCGGGCACCACCGCTCCTGATTGGGCCGCCGGCGAGCGGTCCTTGTAGCCTGTGCGGGCTGACGGGAGGCGTCGCCTAGTCCGGTCTATGGCGCCCGCCTGCTAAGCGGGTTGAGGGTAACCCCCTCTCGCGGGTTCAAATCCCGCCGCCTCCGCCAGCGTGCACAGGCCTCGTCGCTGTTCGCGACGGGGCCTGTGGCGTAAGGTGGTGGCTTCGCCAGCAGCGGTGGTCACCGTCCTCGGGCTGCATAAACTTGCATTGCAACTATTTGACCCACCGCCGCTGTGTCGCGCCGTTTCTGCCTCCCTGAGAATGGGTAGTGGGTGATCAAGGCCCTACAGGGAGGATGTGGAACTCATGAACACGATGCGCAAGGTGGGTCTCGCGCTGGTCTCGGCGCTCCTCGGCGTCGGACTGCTCGGTCTCAGTGCGCCGGCTCACGCGATCGACACCAACTGGCCGTGCGCGGGGTGCGCCAAGGCCCCTCGTCTTCCCTGACGCGGTTGCCCGCTCGGTCGAGCCGGCACGGCGAGAGGCCCCCCACCTCGACCGCCCTCGGACCGCAGCGGACGCCCAACGACGACCCGGGAGATCCACACTCCCGGGTCGTTTCTATGTCCGGGTGCCTCGACGACCTCGACGGTTCACTCGTCCTCGCGCCCGGAGACGCCCATCTGCCCCATCGTGTAGCCGAGCTGGAAGCGGGTCTCCGCGTCGTACTCCGACTTGAGGTCGGCGACGTACCCGGCGAAGGTGCGAGCGCTGACGCCGAGCCGCTTGGCGCTGACCGGGTCGGAGTGGCCCTCGATCAGCATGCGGATCGTCATGGCCCGCTGCTCGCGGGCGATGTCGTTCATCATCGACCGCTCGGTGTTGGTGAACGGCCGGGCACGTTCCCAGGCCCGCTCGAAGACGTCGACGAGGTAGGCGACCAGCGCCGGCTCCTGGATCGCGATGGCCTCGGTCGTGCCGCCAGGTCCGGGGATGACGGCCAGCCGCCGGTCGA
Organism: Nocardioides sp.; assembly: GCA_017354415.1. Classification (GTDB taxonomy): domain Bacteria; phylum Actinomycetota; class Actinomycetes; order Propionibacteriales; family Nocardioidaceae; genus Nocardioides. The sequence continues at coordinate 12,159 of JAFMQY010000014.1, read as the reverse complement.
TCACGATCATCCGGTTGAAGAACTCGTCGAGGGTGCGCACCTCGGCGCCGTGGGCGCTGACCTCGGAGACGTACTCGCGGGTGAGCCCGTGCCGGCGGGCGCTGTGCTGGTACAACGTGCGCATCTTCACCCCGCGGTCGATCGCACTCCTGTCGCGTGCGGCAGCTGCCTTCAGACTCGCACGCTCGCGACCCGTCTGGGGCTGGGCGGTGAGCAGCTCCTCCTCCGCCTCCGCGACGGCGCCGTTGATGAACGTCTGGATCGCCCGGCCGTGGAACTCGGTGATCGGTCCTCGCACCGCGGTCGGTGACCGGCGCCATGCCTGGGAGAGACCGGCGAAGGCGCGGGCCCACTCGGACGACTCGCCCAGCAGCTCGGCACCGCGCTGGCTCATCGGGGCGACCACGTGGGACTGGACCGTCGACGGGTCGACCGGGAGATAGATCGCGTTGTCCTGGTCGTGGACCAGCAGGTTCAGCGACACCAGGAGGTCGAGTGCGTCGCGTAGCGGACCACCCTCGGCGATCCGGGGGTCGTCCTCCTTCAGCCCGCCGCTGAGCGCCGTCTCCTCGTAGAGAGGAGTCGCGACGGTCTCGAAGAGTGCACGCTCCTCAGGACCGAGCTCTGCCACCGGTCACGTCCTCGAAGTACCCCACCCAGGCATCGTTGCACACCGCGCCCGGCCGTCATCACAGTCCGGACAAACCTCGTCCGGACTGTGATCGTCGCCGTTCACACGCCGAGGCGTGCCTTCAGGCCGTCGAGCTCGGTCCAGAGGACGGCGGGCAGCTGCTCGCCGAACTTCTCGAACCACTCCTGGATCTGCGGGATCTCGGCACGCCACTCCTCGACGTCGACGGTGAGCGCGCGGGCGAGCTGGTCCTCGGTCAGGTCCAGGCCGTCGGTGTCCAGCGACTCGGGCGTCGGGACGTGACCGATCGGGGTCTCGACCGCAGCCGCCTGCCCCTCGATCCGCTCGATGACCCATTTCAGGACCCGGCTGTTCTCGCCGAACCCGGGCCACAGGAAGCCGCCGTCCTCGTCACGGCGGAACCAGTTCACGTAGAAGATCCGCGGCAGCTTCGCCTCGTCGTTGTCCTTGCCGACGGTGATCCAGTGGTTGAAGTAGTCACCGGCGTTGTAGCCGATGAACGGCAGCATCGCCATCGGGTCGCGGCGTACGACGCCCACCTGGCCGACCGCGGCGGCGGTCGTCTCGGAGCTCAGCGTGGCACCCATGAAGGTGCCGTGGGCCCAGTCACGGGCCTCGGTCACCAGCGGGATCGTCGTCTTACGGCGGCCGCCGAACAGGATCGCGTCGATCGGTACGCCGCGCGGGTCGTCGTACTCCGGGGCGAGGATCGGGCACTGCTTGATCGGCGTGCAGTAGCGGCTGTTGGGGTGGCTGGACAGCTCCTCGCGCTCGGCCGCGATCTGCGGGGTCCACGGCTCGCCGCGCCAGCTGGTGGCGTGCGCCGGCGGATTCTCCAGGCCCTCCCACCAGACGTCGCCGTCCTCGGTGAGCGCGACGTTGGTGAACACCGAGTTGCCGATGTTGATCGTGTCCATCGCGTTCGGGTTGGTGTGCTCGTTGGTGCCGGGGGCCACGCCGAAGAACCCGTACTCGGGGTTGACCGCCCACAGCCGGCCGTCGTCGCCGATCCGCATCCAGGCGATGTCGTCGCCGATCGACTCGACCTTCCAGCCCGGGATCGTCGGCTCGAGCATGGCCAGGTTGGTCTTGCCGCACGCGCTCGGGAACGCGGCCGCGACGTACTTGGTGACACCCTGCGGTGAGGTGAGCTTGAGGATCAGCATGTGCTCGGCCAGCCAGCCCTCGTCGCGCGCCATCACGCTGGCGATGCGCAGGGCGTAGCACTTCTTGCCGAGCAGGGCGTTGCCGCCGTAGCCGGAGCCGTACGACCAGATCGCGCGCTCCTCCGGGAACTGCACGATGTACTTCGTCTCGTTGCACGGCCACGCGACATCCTGCTGGCCGTCGGCCAGCGGCATCCCGACCGAGTGGATCGCCGGCACCCACTGGACCTCCTGGCCGGCCGCGTCGAGCTCCTCGATCCGCCGCAGCACGTGGGTGCCCATCCGCGACATCACCCGCATCGACGCCGTGACGTACGCCGAGTCGGTGAGCTCGACGCCGAACATCGGCTTCTCCGCCTCGAGGTGGCCCATCACGAACGGGATGACGTACATCGTGCGGCCCTTCATGCAGCCGGCGTACAGCCCGCGCATGGTGTCCTTCATCTCGTTCGGGTCCACCCAGTTGTTGGTCGGGCCCGCGTCCTTCTCGTCGACCGAGCAGATGAACGTGCGATCCTCGACGCGCGCGACATCGCTGGGGTCGGACGCGCAGTGGAACGAGTTGGGCTTCTTGGCCGGGTCGAGCCGGGTGAACGTGCCGGTCGCGACGAGCGCGTCGGTGAGCTCGGTCCACTCCTCGTCAGAACCGGTGCACCAGTAGATGCGGTCGGGCGTCGTGAGCGCGGCGACCTCGGCGACGAAGTCGAGGATGCCCTGATGGGTCGTCGGGGACGGCTCGCTCTTGCGGTGGACGGTGGGCATGGTCTGGGTGTCGGCGGTCATGTGCTGTTGTCCCTCTCGTACGTCGCGGTGGCCGCCACGTCGGCTGGGTGCCTGCCGCCCGAGAGGGCCACCGGTCCGTCTTGCGACGGGGTGAACGTGAAGTTGTCTGCATCGGCCGGCGTCGTTGTCGCCCGACGTGCCGCGGACGTTACAGGTGTCAGGACTCCTGACATATTGGATCGATCAAGGGTCCGTGAGCCGGGTCACACCTCTTGACGGGACCGCTCGGAGCACACTCACACCACGAGGATTCCCGGTGGTCGAGGCGTGTCGCCAGGCCCGCGGCACCGATTCGGGCGGCGTACGCCGGGTCGGCTATCCTCGTCCAGTCCTCGTCACGGCTTCCACGTGGCCGGGACACTGCGCCCGTAGCTCAACGGATAGAGCATCTGACTACGGATCAGAAGGTTTGGGGTTCGAATCCCTACGGGCGCGCCAGACGGATACGGCCCTCGACCTGCGGAAACGTGGATCGAGGGCCGCTTGCTCTATCGCTTCGGAGTCACGGCCCCGCCTCGCGGGAGCCATTGTGGGAGCCAAGCTGATGACTGCGGGCGTCAGCAACCGGCCCGAAGAGAGCCTCTGACATCGTCTCCGCCGCCGCGCGCTTGTGTCCCTCGACCAGGTGCCCGTAGACGTCTTTGGTGATCGCGATGCTCGAGTGCCCGAGGATCTCCGAGACCACGTGGAGATCCGTCCCCTGGGCGAGCATCAACGACGCGCCCGAGTGGCGCAGCTCATGGGGATGCCAGTGCCCGAGGCCGGCCCTCGTTGTGAGCCGCGAGAACGCGTGAGAGAAGTTGTCCGGGTCCTGCGGTGTCCCGATCTCGGTCGGGAAGATCAGCCCGAAGTCACGGTATGCGCCGCCGGCTGCGATCCGCTCCTCAGCCTGCCTCGCTCGATGCCTGCGCAGGAGCTCGACAAGCTGCGGTGCCAGATAGAGCGTCCGCCGCGACCGTCTGGTCTTCAGGTCACCGACGATGATCTGCGTCTTCGTCGCCGATCCAGCCGGACACTTGACGCGCTTGACGCTGTGCGTCACCCGCAGGGTCCCGGCCTCCAGATCGAGCGCGTCCCAACGCAGACCGAGAGCCTCACCGCGCCGAAGGCCGAAAGTGAGCGCCAATGTGATCACCTGTTCGAGCCGATGGCCCGCCAGTGCGCCGAGCAGCTCGCGCGCCTGGTCGACCGTGAGCGTGCGCCCTTCCTCAGCCCGGATCCTCGGCGCGCCCGACAGCGCGGCCACGTTGCGGGTCACCAACCCTTCGCGCTCGGCCTGTGCGAGAGCGAGCCGCAGCACCGTCCGCATGATGCGGATGCTGTTCGGCTTGTAGCCGTCCCTGCGCTTCAGGCTCCAGACCCTGTCGACCTGAGCGACCGTCAACTGCCTCACGACCACGTTGCCGAACGCCGGCTTCAGGTGGAGCCGCACCGTGTCGGCATAGCTGTCGCGGGTCTTCTCTGACACGCGACCGTCGAGATTGGTGTTAACCCATCGATCAAGGAAGGCCCCAACCGTGAGTCGGTCATCAGGTCGCACGAGACCCTCGTCCAGCTCGCGACGGAGCGCCTTGAGCTTGTCGAGGACCTCCCGCCGCGTCCTACCGCTGACCTTCTTCCGAACCCGCTTGCCATTGGGGCCGTTCCCGAGCTCCATAGCACCCCGCCAGCGATCGCCGTCGAGGTAGACCGCGTCCTCGCCAGGCGCGCGCCTGCTCACGAAACCTGCTGGAGGCGCTCGACGAACTCGGACAAGGCCTCCGTCGTGATCCGCCGCGAGCCGCCGATCTTCACCGACATGAGCTCGCCGCGCCGCATCAGCTCGTACACTTTGTTGCGGCCCACGCTCAGCCGCCGGGCCGCTTCCTCCGGCGTCATCAGCAAAGCCAAGACATCCAGGGACTTCTCAGTCATGAATCTTGCTCCTTCCCGATTGCGGGGGGCCGCCGCCTCCCGACGTTGGATGGTGGGTTCTCCGGCCAGGTCGTCAAGGGCGCTTCTCGTCGCTGCGCGATGGCCTTCGGCCACCCTTGACCACCTGGCCGGAGACCCGGTTTCGGCTGGTTGTCGGGAGGCCGCGGCGTTGTGGAGCCTGCTTGTTTGGCACGCTCGTACTGTTCTCGCCAGCGGGTGCGTTGCCGAATCAGGGTCAGCACCGCGGCTCTCCAGAGCGCGAGGGTGAGCTCGTTGGCGTTGACGCTCTTCCACGCGTAGCGCGCGACGCCTTGGTGGTCGGTCGCGTCGGCGGCGAACTGATCGAGGTCCTCGCGCCCGATGCCGGCTTCGGCGAGGACCTGGCGTACGACCTCGGCACGGTCGGCGCGGTGCTCGGTGAGGGTCTTGCCGGTCCACTGACGAGAGACCAGCACGCGGCGGCCGCCGTAGCCGAGGTTGGCGGCGTCGTGGGCGGCTCGGCCGCAGGCGCCGGGCTCGAGGCCGGGTTCGGCGTCTCGGGGTTGGATCCCGTAGCGGAGCCAGTTGGCGCACTCGGGCGAGCAGGGCAGCCACCGGGTCTGCTCGTTGACCCGGTCCAGGTGTGCTTGCTGACGCGAGGTGAGGTGCTCGCCGTAGGTCTCGGCGACGGACTTCGTGAGGTACTTCGTGAGGTAGCCGACGACCTTGCTGGTGCGTGGTGAGTGGGCGATCAGCCACTTGTAGTCCGCCTGCTTGCCGAACCGGACCACGTGGGCGGGTCGACGAGCCGGATCGGCTTCGAGTTCGACGTCGAGCTGGTCGAGCGCCTCCTCCCAGGTGGGCAACAGCGCACCAGAGTAGGGGCAGACGTAGCCGACCATGCGCTCGTCCCAGACGGGGACTCGTAGGTCCGGGTAGACCACCTGATCGAAGTCGGGCCACCAGACCTGGTGGTAGCTAGCGGCGATCACCTGAAGTACGACGGACCGCGAGATCACGCCACGAACGGCGGCGTGCAGGTGCGGCGCGAGCCGATGCTGTGCTTCGACCGCAGAGAAGTACTGGACGCGGTAGCCGGCGCACCGTCGTAAGTTCTGCCAGAAACGGTCGACCAGCTTGGAGAAGTGCATCGCGTCCAGTGCTGCACGCCGGTAGTCGTAGGTCGACGGGTCGGTCGGGGTGCCGTCGTCGAGCACCTTCCCGTAGGAGGGCAGCGTGAGAGTCAGGAACATCGACGGCCGGTAGGTCTTGCCGCTCGGAGATGTCAGCTGTTTGCCGATCGTGCGTGACTCGCTCGGAACCCGAGGTAGGTCGGGGGCGTCCTGGCGGCGTCGTGTGGACCGCACCCGACGAGACGCCGCCTCCACCGCGGAGCCCTCTTCTTCCTGGTCGCGACCATCGACCTCGGTTGGTTCGTCTTCGTGGTCGCGGTGCCACCCCTCGCGGCACTGCTGCATCCGCAGCCGCCGAGCCTTGTCCGCGCACGGGCCGCAGACCCTCCCGCGGGTTGAGCCGCATGGGATCGCGACGACCCGAGTCTCCCCGGTCACCGTGTCGGTCAGCTCGCGGAGTAGCGGTCGGATGCAGACGCCGTGGGACTCGGCGACCGTCCGCACGGTGGCGGCGTCGAGGTGATCGATTGTGGTCATGCCGCGTCGCCGCCCAAGAGCTTGACGCCGGGCAGGGTCGGCTGGGTTGGGAGGCCGCGGTCGCGGCCGGCCCAGAATCCGCCGGTGGCGTTGATTCGATCGGCGTACGCCGCGCAGTGCTCGCGGACGGGGCAGCAGTGGCAGATCGCGGTCATCGCCTCCACGACGGGTTTGGGGAGGCGGTCGGTGTCGGTGATCCACACCTTCGATGAGCCGGCCACGCAGGACCCGTACCGCATCCATCCGCGTGTGCTCATGCCGCCTCGCCTCCCGTGGGCTGGAGCTCTTTGACGAGGAACGCGCTCGGTGCGGTGGCTGCCAGCGCCTCTATCTGCTCGTCGCTGATGTACGGGAAGCGGACCCGTACGGGCTCGGCGACGCCGTCGATCACGACGTACCCGACGCCCGGCAGGAGTTCAGAGATCAGGTCGCAGCGAGCTCCGCGGCGTCGAGCACCATCACCCAGGGTCATGTCGACCTGTTCGGGCTCGGTGAGGCGGAGCGCGACGCGTGTCGGGAAGAGGTCGCGGAAGGGCAGCACGTCCTTGCGGGGATCCTGCAGCGCGGCCACCACGACGACGCCGACCGCGCGACCCTGGGACAGCAGCAACGACAAGGCCGCCTTGATCCGGTTCCGCGCATCGCGGTCGGTGGCATAGGCCGTGAGCGAGGCCAGCTCGTCGACGACGATGACGATCAGCGGGGAGTCCGGGGTGGGCTCGTGCAGGCGTGTGACGCCACGCAGCTCGCTCTGGCGTTGCCGCATGATCGCGACCGCGTCCTCGAGGAAGCAGGCGAAGGCGAGCTCGTAGGTACGTGCCTCGAACCTGTTCTCGGATTCGGGGTCGCCGTAGCTGTAGCGGTGGAACAGCCGGGCGCCGGGCGCGAACTCCATTCCGCCCTTGGGGTCGAGGACCCACAGCTGTGCCGAGCCGGCGAGCAGACCGGGATGGATCGCGCTCACGATCGACCACAGCACTGAGCCCTTGCCTGATCCAGTCGCCCCGACGACCAGCACGTGGTTTCCGATCAGCCGCAGCCGGTAGGTCTCGGAGTCCTCTCGCAACGCGACGGGCAGCCGGGTGTAGTCGGGACCGTCCTTGTTTGCGTCGAAACCCGGCACGAGCCTGCGGAGCGGGTCCTCGACCAGGAACCAGAGTTCGACCTCCCCGTGCTGCTTGCCGCTGCGCACGCGGCACTCGACTGCACCGAGTGTGGTGGCGAGTCGCTCGGCCTGCTCGGCATAGTCCTCGAGCAGCTGGCCGGGCAGCATCCGTACCCGCACCCGGTCGACCGATCGGGTGGAGCGCACGCGAACGAGCTTCGGGAGGTACTGCCTCTGGCCGATCCGGATGTCGAGGCGACAGGTCACCATGGCGGGCTGCCAGCCGAGTCGGTAGACAAACAGGTGGCGCCTGACGGCGCGGGTCGGCAGGTGGACGAAGCGCTGGTACGACGCCGAGTGGAGGAGTGACCACGCCAGAAGCCCGCCGGCAACGACCGTGACGCCAAGGGACAGGCCAGCGAGACCCATCGCCCGAACCACGACGATCACCAGGACGAGAGGAACCCACAGCCCGGGCCTGAAGACGGTCGCGGCGACCACGCGAACGAGAGCTCGGCCGATGACACCGAGCAGGAGGAACAACAACGGGACGCGGACCCGCTCCTCGCGGACCGGCAGCCTGCGGTCGTCGTACCGCTCGCCGTTGAGGCTCAGCCAGGCGCCCATCACAGATCGCGTCCGTTCGCCCACACCCAGGTGCCGAAGGAGTCGAGGGCACCGTGGACCGGTGGCCCCGCGGAGGTCGAGCCGAGGATCAGCCCGAAGATGATCGCGACGACCATGGGCATGGGCCGGAGCCCTGGCCCACGCATCAGCAGGTACAGCAGGATTCCGAGGACCACGCACACCGAGGCCGCGGTCATCAGGCCACTGCCTTCGGGTCGCCAGTCTGCTTGCGCTCGGCGGTGAGGTTCTTCACCGACTCCGCGGACCAATACTCGGTAAAGCCGCCGGCCCTGTTGAGGCGCACGTCGACTCGCAGCAGGTCGAAGGTGATGTGGCTGAACGCCGCTGGCCTCGGCTGCTCCTGCGCTCCGACCGTCACCGTCGCGTTGATCGTGTGCTCGCGGCCGAACGCCTCCGACCGGTACGACACCTCCACCGACCACAGGGGCATCCCGGTGTTCTCGTCCCTCGCCTGGATCTCAGACGGCCGCCGCTTCCCCTCTGGAGTCTCCATCCACTCGAAGACCGGCTGCACAATGCCGGTCGCCACCATCGCCTGGCGGCTGCTGTCGATCGCGTACGTGCTCATATTCGTGTCTCCTCCGTGTGAGCCGGCACTGCCGGTTTCTTGTCATTGACGCGCGTCGGCGTTGACGCCTGAACCGCGCAAGTGGGACGTTTGGAACGTTTCCAATTCCTCGAAAACGTCCCCTGGGGGTGACGCGATGGCGAACGAGAGGCTCCGCTCGGCTTTCAATCGCGCCGGCCTCACCAGTGAGCGGGCGGCCCATCACGCCCAGGTCGACCCGAAGACGGTGCAGAAGTGGCTCGCCGGCCGGGTCCCGCATCCTCGTCACCGCTGGGCGGTATCCGAGCTCGTCGGAGAGGACGAGGAGTACCTCTGGCCGGATGCGCGTCGTCAGGTCGTTGATGGTCTGGGCGGCGTGGCCGAGGTGCTTTCCGCCTACCCCTACCGCAGCAAGGTCGACGCCTCAAGGTGGCGACGGCTCATCGAAAACGGCGAACGCCAGATCGACCTACTCGGCTACACGCTCTACTTCCTGCCCGAACTCGTCCATGAGATCGTCGAGCTCCTTCAGGCCAAGGCCGACGCAGGCTGCCAGGTGCGGATCGTGATGGCCGACCCCGACTGCAAACAGGTCCGGCTCCGCGACGAGGAGGAGCTGGAGCCGATCACGATCGTCGCCCGGATCCACACCAGTCTGCGGACTTACGCGCCGTTGCTCGACCAGCCCAACTGCGACATCCGCTACCAGTCCGCGCCCCTGTACAACTCGATCTACCGCTTCGACGACGAGATGTTCGTGACCCCCCACCTGTACGCCACACCCGGTCACTCCGCGCCGCTGTTCCATCTGCGCCGCCTCGGCCCAAATGGAATGTTTTCTCGCTTCGCCTCACACTTCGAGGCGATCTGGTCCGACACCGAGCCGATCGGGCAGGATCGACGACGTACACCGGTGAGAACCGGGGGCTAGGAACGGAAGGCGTCCTCATGGGTCGACGCGATTACTACAACGACCCCGCTGCGCCCCCTGTCAACTCACTCGTCCCCGCGGCGTCTGCGATCGTCGTTGACGACAACGGCCGGATCGTGCTGCACCGGCGCCAGGACAACAATATGTGGGCGCTCCCGGGCGGGAAGATGGAGTACGGCGAGACCCTGGCCGGGTGCGCGGTCCGCGAGGTCAAGGAGGAGACCGGCTTAGATGTCGAGGTCACCGGCATCGTCGGCATCTACTCCGACCCCAAGCACGTGTTTGCCTACGACGACGGCGAGGTCCGCCAGGAGTTCTCCATCTGCCTCCTCACGAGGATCGTCGGCGGAGAGCTCGCCGTCAGCGACGAGTCCTTCGAAGTCGCCTTCCACGACCCCGATCAGGTTGCATCCCTACCGATGGTCGATTCCATCCGACTGCGAGTGACCGACTACCTCAGTGGGCAGATGCCCGCGATCCGCTGACCCTCAACCGGTCCTGGATCCGGCCGACCGAGGCCAGGATCTCCGGCCGCGCCGCCTCGACAAACAGCGTCACCGGATCACCCGGCCCGTACCGCCGCTGGATCTCATCCAGCCGATCTGACGCGTCGACCTGATCACCCCCTGGCCCGTTCGTCATGTCGCAGTAGCAGAGTGCGTCCTCGTACTCCACCGGCGGCCGCGGGAACTCCGCGAGCTCGGCAGCCAAGCCGCGGATGGGCGCCTCGAATCGAGCGCATGAGTGATGCGCCACCAGACTCACGATCCGCTCGTCCCAGCCCTCCTGGCGCAGATAGCGCGCGCCGTCGATCGGGTGGAATCCCGTCTCGCGGAGCTCCGGTGCGTAGCCGATGTCGTGCAGCCACGCGGCAGAGACCAGCACCCCAGCATCGAGGCCGAGCTGGCTCGCCACATCGTCGGCGGCGGCGGCGACCGCCTGCACATGCAGCCATCGTCGCCCCAGAGGCATGACGGAACGACAAGCCTCCTGCCGTGCAGCGACAACCTGTTGGTGCATGGTCGCCACCCTAGGACCGGCCGCCCACGCCACGAAGGCGGGCAGCTCGCGCGTCACCGCCGCACAGCCCCGGACGGGCGTGTGCGGACAGTCCCTAGGGCGTGCCGTTCGGGACCCTCTGGCACAAGTCGATGACCAAATGGCCCAAAGATCGGACAGATACGACCAGGGCATGTGACGATCTATCGGTCCAAGTCTCGCACCAAAGTTTCGGGGGATCTCAGAATGAACATCTCGGTCAAGCATCGGTTGGTAGGGGCCGCAGCCGCGATCAGCCTCGTCGGCGCTCCGCTCCTTGCGCCGACACCGGCGCAGGCAGCGAGCGGCATACACTGCCACGCGCACATGCAGGACGCGACCCCCAAGCAGTACACCTACGACCGCGTCTATGTGAAGACCGCTCCGCATGCGGCAATCAGGACGGTCGCGCACTACAAGACGACCAACACCCCGAAACACACCAGGGCCAACGGCACGGGCCATGGCTCGGTGAGCTACTACATCAGCGGGGCGACGCCCGGTTACCGGGTCCACGTGGACGTGTACGTGACCAAGGGCCGACACAGCGGCCACTGCGCGACATCCTTCGTCCCGCACCGCTGACCGTGGGCCTCCCACACCGTGGCCGCATGGCCGCCGTGCTGGCGGCGGTCGCCCTTCTCGCTACCTCCTGCAACACCGGCGAGAGCGCACAGCGAACCGAGAAGGTGCATACCGGGCGACACGAGTCACCCTCGGCCAAACCGGTCAAGCAGGAGAAGCCGCCCCAGCACGCGAAGTCCAAAGAGACGGACACGCCGCCCCAGCACCCGAAGTCCAAGCACACGGACAAACCGAAGCTGAAGGTCCGGACCTACGTGGTGGCCCGTGTCGTGGATGGCGACACCATCGAGCTCGGCAACGGCGACACGGTGCGGCTCGTCGGCATCGACACCCCGGAGGTCGGTCAGTGCGGCTACGAGCAGGCCAGCAACCACATGGCCGACCTGGTGCTCGGCAAGTCCGTCAGGCTGGCGATCTCCGACGAGAACACCGATCGCTACGGTCGGCTGCTCCGCTACGTCGACATCCCCGCATCTGAGAGCGGGATGGGGCGGGTCGTGGACGCTGGCCTGAACCAGATTCGCTCAGGCTTCGCGATCGCCCGCTACGACTCCCGTGACGGCTACGGCTTCCACCCGCGCGAGAACGTCTACATCGCGGCGGATAAGGCGACCAAGAACTACGCCTGCGCGGCACCTCAGCCAACGCCCACGCCGGCGCAGACCAACGGCGGCGGCAACTGCATGGCTGGATACTCGCCGTGCCTGCCGATCGTGGCCGATCTCGACTGCGCCGATATCAACCACCCGGTCCAGGTCACAGGATCAGACCCCTACCGGCTCGATTCCGACGGTGACGGCGTCGGATGTGAATCCTGACAGTCCCATCCTGACTCCACCACGGCGATGTCCCGCCCACGTCGGACGATCGCTCCGCACAGAGCGCATCATGTCAGCGGCATGAGCGGAACGCTATGCCGTCATGTCAGCGGCATGACCGTGCGTTATCAGCGAGGAGGGAGTTCCACCACCACGAGCGGCCGCGAATCGTGAGTGCCGAGGCACTTAAGGTCTTGGGGCGCGACTGTGCTCACACGATCGAGAGTGACAACCTCGCCCCGAAGATCAACGGTTTGACCAACCCGGAACTGGCCAGACCCACGCACCAGGAGCACCCGCCCGTGGTCCTCGATCTGGGATCG
>JAFMQY010000204.1:2872-6994 GCA_017354415.1 Nocardioides sp. | reverse complement strand
CTCCTTCCGGACGCGGCCGAGCATCTCGGCCGCCCGGCGTCCGGCGGTGGCCCAGGCCGTCACGTCCCGCAGGTGCGAGCCCATGTGCACGTGGATGCCACGCAGCCGCAGGCCGCCGCGCCAGCAGTCGGCCGCCGCGACCCCGAGCACGTCGTCGGCGCTGAGCCCGAACTTGCTCGAGCCGAGGCCGACCGCCAGTCCGGGTGAGGTCTCGGGGTCGACATCGGGGTTCAGGCGTACGAGCACCGGTACGTCGACGGCGTTCCCGGCCACCTCACGGCGCGCGTCGTGCAGCTCGGCCAGACGGCGGAGCTCGTCCGTCGACTCGATCGCCAGCCATTGCAACGGCGTACCCGAGGCGGCGGCGTCGACGGCCGCGAGGAGCTCGGCATCGGTCTTGCCCACGCCCTCGAAGGTGATCCGCTCCGCGGGCACGCCGGCCTCGCAGGCGCCCGCCCACTCGCCGGCCGAGACGACGTTCGCGCCCCAGCCGCGCTCTGCCAGGAAGGCCGTCAGCGCCGGCAGGTCATTGGCCTTGAGGGAGTACTGCCGGATCCAGGGGGCCGGGAATGCTCGCTCGACCGCGTCCGCGGCGGCGGCCACGGCCGCCATGTCGAGGACGTAGACCGGGGTCCCGAACCTGGACGCCGCGCGCTCGAGGTGGGGGCGAGGGACGGGCCAAGGCGTCCGGGTGGCGGCCCGGGGGGTCGCGGGAGCAGTGGCGCACGTCACGAGGCCGGAGTACAGCATCATTCAGTTACGTCGGTCAATGGAATGTTCTGAATGAAATGGATCAGTTACAGTCTGCGCATGTCACCGCCCTCCGGGACGTCACGATCTCGGGCCGTCGACGGCGATCCCGGGCCGGACGCGAGCAGCGCCGCGGGCGCTCTCGGCGTCAGTGAACGGATCCGCCGCAGCCTCGGCGAGCTCAGCAGGTCGGAGCGCAAGGTGGCGCGGGCACTGCTCTCCGGACCGCCGACCATCGGCCTGGAGTCGGTGAGCCAGCTCGCGGCCACGGCGGAGGTGAGCGGTCCGACCGTGAGCCGCTTCGTGGCCCGGCTCGGCTTCGACAACTACGCCGCGTTCCAGCAGGCGCTCCGCGACGACCTCGCCGCGCGGGTCCGCTCGCCGGTCGAGGTGTACCGGAGCCACACCGAGAACCCGGAGCCCACTCCGCTCGGCCTGGCCGGGTCGGCGCTCGCAGACGCGGTCTCCGGGACCCTGGCCCAGCTGAGCCCTGCCGACTTCGAGCGCGCGACGGAACTCCTGGTCAACGGTGGAAACAAGGTCCTGGTCACCGGCGGGTGGTCCAGCCACCTGCTGGCGGCCCTGCTGACCTCGCTGCTGCGGCCGTTCCGGCCCGGCGTACACCATGTCCCCGCGCTGGCCGCGGAGCGGACCGCCGCCCTGACCGACCTGACCCGGCGGGACACGGTGGTCCTCTTCGACTTCCGCCGTTACGAGCTCGACACCTTCGCGTTCGCCCGCCTGGCGCAGGCGGGTGGGGCCCGGATGGTGCTGGTGACCGACCCCTGGCTCTCCCCGATCGCCGACCTCGCCGATGCCGTGCTCCCGGCGCAGGTGGAGGGACCCGCGCCGTTCGAGAGCCTGACGCCGACCGTGGCGCTGGTCGAGACCCTGGCGACGGCCGTCGCCCGGCGTCTCGACGGCCCCGGTGACGCGCGGCTGGACCGTTACGGCTCGATCGCGGACCAGTGGGTGCGCCCCTACCGCGGCGCAGACACCCCGCCCGGCGACGTGGAGTGAGAAGCCGGCGCGTCGTCTGGGGTGGTTTCGAGACGGCGCTAGCGCGCCTCCTCAACCACCAATCGTTGAGGAGGCGCTGGCGCGCCTCCTCAACCGCCGGTGGTGGAGGAGGCCGTGCCGCGACCGTCTCGAATCCACCTCGGCGGACACGGCAGGATGAGGGCATGGCCGACCCGCGTGCAGGTACCCCCGCCCAGCCGTCCGACCTCGTCGACGTCGCACACCTGGTGACGGCGTACTACACGCTCGAACCCGACCCGGACGACGTCGACCAACAGGTGGTGTTCGGCACCAGCGGCCACCGGGGCAGCAGCCTCGACACAGCGTTCAACGAGGAGCACATCGCCGCGACGACGCAGGCGATCTGCGACTACCGCCGCGAGCAGGGGTACGACGGACCGCTGTTCCTCGGGCGCGACACCCACGGGCTCTCGGAGCCGGCATGGGCGACCGCGATCGAGGTGCTCGTCGCCAACGACGTCACCGTGCTGGTCGACTCGGCCGACGGCTACACCCCGACGCCCGGAGTCAGCCACGCGATCATCACCGCCAACCAGGGCCGTACGACGGGCAGCGGGCTCGCGGACGGGATCGTCGTCACGCCGTCGCACAACCCCCCGGGCGACGGCGGCTTCAAGTACAACCCACCCCACGGCGGCCCGGCCGACACCGACGCAACGCAGGTCATCGCCGCCCGCGCCAACGAGCTGATCCGGTGCAACCTCGAGGGCGTCCACCGGACCGCCTTCTCCCGCGCCCGCGCCGCCTGCTCGCCGTACGACTTCCTTGGGACCTACGTCGACGACCTCCCGACGGTGGTCGACGTCGCGGCGGTGAAGCGGGCGGGGATCCGCATCGGGGCCGACCCGCTCGGCGGCGCGAGTGTCGCGTACTGGGGCGAGATCGCCGACCGGCACGGCCTGGACCTGACCGTGGTGAACCCGCTCGTCGACGCGACCTGGCGGTTCATGACCCTCGACTGGGACGGCAAGATCCGGATGGACTGCTCATCGCCGAGCGCGATGGCCTCGCTGATCAGCCGCAAGGACGAGTACGCGATCGCGACCGGCAACGACGCCGACGCCGACCGGCACGGGATCGTGACCCCTGACGGCGGGCTGATGAACCCGAACCACTTCCTGGCCGTCGCCATCCACTACCTGTTCGGCGGAAACCGTCCGGACTGGCCGGACTCCGCACAGATCGGCAAGACGCTGGTGTCGTCGTCCATGATCGACTGCGTCGCCAAGTCGCTCGGGAAGCCGATGGTGGAGGTGCCGGTCGGTTTCAAGTGGTTCGTGCCCGGCCTCATGGACGGCTCCTTCGGCTTCGGCGGCGAGGAGTCGGCCGGCGCGTCGTTCCTCCGCCGCGACGGGTCGACCTGGACCACCGACAAGGACGGCATCCTGCTCTGCCTGCTCGCCTCGGAGATCCTCGCGGTCACCGGATCGAGCCCGAGCGAGCTGTACCGCAAGCTCGTCTCGTCGTACGGCGACCCGGCGTACGCCCGCGTGGACGCTCCGGCGACCCGGGAGCAGAAGGCGAAGCTCGCCGCGCTCTCCCCCGACGACGTGACGGCGACGGAGCTCGCGGGCGAGGAGATCACGGCCAAGCTGACCGAGGCTCCCGGCAACGGCGCCGCGATCGGCGGACTCAAGGTGACGACCGAGAACGCGTGGTTCGCGGCTCGGCCGAGCGGTACCGAGGACGTGTACAAGATCTACGCCGAGTCGTTCCGCGGCCCCGACCATCTCGCCGAGGTGCAGGACGCTGCGCGCGAGGTCGTCTCGACGGCGATGGGCGCATGAGCGACGACGAACGCCCGACACCGCTGGGACTCCTCGACGTGCTGGTCGGCGAGTGGACCCAGTTGGTGTCGGGCCACGGTGACCCGACCGGCACCATCACGTTCGAGTGGTCGCTGGACGCGCGCTACCTCCTCCAGCGTTCGACACTGCCCGCGCGGTTCCCGGAGAGCCTGGTCGTGATCGAGTACGACGAGGCCGCAGGCGAGTTCCGGGGGCACTACTTCGACAGCCGTGGCGTCACCCGGATCTACCGGATGACGCTGACCGGCTCGGAGTGGATGCTGCTGCGCACCGAACCCGACTTCTCCGAGCTGGGGCTCGCGCAGCGGTTCGTCGGGATCATTGCGGACGACGGGCGGTCCGTGGACGGCCGATGGGAGCAGTCCCCCGACGGCGGGAACACGTGGGAGCTCGACTTCGGGCTCCGCCTCGAGCGCCAGCCCTGACCGCACCCGGGGATCGTGGTCGCGACGAGCTCGACCGACGACGGACCGCCCCTCATTCCCAGCCAGAACCTCTCGGCAGTACTGCACTGTCGGGACCA
>JAFMQY010000204.1:0-2862 GCA_017354415.1 Nocardioides sp. | reverse complement strand
GGTCCCGACAGTGCAGTGCCCGGATGCGGTGGTTGGGGAGGTCGATCGGCGTGGTGTCCCGAGCCGGTCGCTCCCGGCGGCTCAACGGTGGTTGAGGAGGTCGCTCTGCGACCGTCTCGAAACCACCCCCGGTGGTTGAGGAGGTCGCTCTGCGACCCATCGGTGGTTGAGGAGGTCGCTCTGCGACCCATCGGTGGTTGAGGAGGTCGCTCTGCGACCCATCGGTGGTTGAGGAGGTCGCTCTGCGACCGTCTCGAAACCACCCCCGAACTCGTGGTCTCGACAAGCTTGACCAACGTGTACGACGCGACCGACGGGATCAGGTCAGGCGAAGGCCGACGAGCGGGCCGAGCTCCTGGTCGCCGATGCGACCGGACAGGGTCTGGTTGCCGGCGACCGGGGAGCCGACGACACGAGCCAGGACCACCTCGAAAGGCCCGGCAGCCACCCGGGTGACCGGCCCCTCGTCGCGCACCGACTCCACGGCGTCGACCGCCGGAACGTCGGCCCCGGCCGACCCACTTCCCCGGACCTGCATCCGGGCCGGGACCTCGACCTGCTCGCTGTCCTGCTCGAGGTACATCTGTGCCTGGCTGCCGCCGGTCACGATCGCGGCCGCCAGAGTGGTCGCCCAGATCGGGTCAGCGCAGCCGTCGTACACCCAGCGGGGTCCGAGCACCGAGTGCTCGGCGGTCCCGATCAGGAACGCGTCGGCACCTTCGAGCGGTGCCGCCCGGTACGTCAGCGGGGTCTGCACCAGCGACCCGTCGTCGGTGCGCCACACGATCGTCTCGACGCCGACCTCACCTGCCGGGTCGTCGAAGCGGTACTCCGCGACCTTCTCCGCAACTGAGCGGCCGTCCGCCCAGGGCCGGGACGGCAGCCAGGACTCGACGAGCTCCTGTTTGGACGGGGTGAGGGTGGCGCGATGGACGATGGCCATGCCGAGAGCCTAAGGACCTCCGGTGACCGCCTCGTTGTCGGCGTGCCGGTGCACCACCTTCCAGGCCCCGTCCTCGCGTCGGTAGACCTGGGTGACCCGCAGGACGTAGTCGCGCGCTTCACCACGCACCGTCGTCGAGGTGATCTCCCGGGCAACCGTGTAGGCGAGGTCGCCGTTGACCCCGTGCGCGAGCAGGTCGACCGTGCACTCCCGGGCGTGCGAGAACGTCGACGCCAGCTGCCGGAAGGCGACATAGGTCTCGCCGACATTGTGCGCGGTCAGCCAGGCGCCGAACAGCGTCACCGGCTCCCGGTCCGACCAGGTCTCGAACCGAGGCGCCGCGTCACCGTCGTGCAGCGCGTCCTCCGCGTCCTTCCACTCCGTCCCGAACCACTGGAGGAACTCGTCGTCGTCGGCCTCCATCACCCCTCCTCGATGCTCGAGTCGATTCTCGACCACGGGCCGGTGACGGCGCCACGCGATCCAGAGACCTCTTTCCGGACACACTTCGTCCGGAAGGTGTCCTAGCGTCACCGGTATGAGCAACGACTTGCGCGACCTGTCCGGTACGACGTACGAGCGCACCTCCATGCGCGACTCCCGGATGACCTGGGTCGATCTCTCCGGCACGCAGATCCGTCACGCGGCCCTCCGCGGGATACGGATGCGCGGCGTGGAGATGGAGAATGTCGAGATCGACGGCGAGCTGGTCAACGTCGTGATCAACGGCGTCGACGTCGCCCCCCTGGTCGAGGCCGAGATGGCGCGGCGGGACCCCGACTATGCAGCGATGAAGCCGCAGGACGCTGACGGGTTCCGCTCGGCCTGGGAGATCCTCGAGCGCCGTTGGGGCGAGACGGTGGACCGCGCCCGCGCCCTCGAACCCGCGCTCCTCCACGAGCGCGTCGATGACGAGTGGTCGTTCATCGAGACCCTGCGCCACCTCTGCTACGCCACCGATGCCTGGGTCAACCGCGTCTACCTGGGCGACCCCGATCCGTGGTCACCGCTCGACCTGCCCTTCGACACCCTGCGCGACCTCGCCTGGGACTACGACAAGGACGTCCGGCCCTCGCTCGACGAGGTGCTGGCCCTTCGTGCCGACCGGCAGGCGACGGTACGACGAGTGCTCGCGGACCTGACCGACGAGAGGCTCGGCCAGAAGACCGCCCCGGTCGACGGGCGGGGCTGGCCGCCGCCCGACGGCTACCCGGTCGCCGAGGCGCTCGGGGTCGTGATCAACGAGGAATACCACCACCGGCGCTACGCCGAGCGCGACCTCGCCGTCCTGTCTCAGGGGTAGTCCCAGGATTTGTCCTAGAGTCGGCCCATGACGCAGCCGGCGATGGCTCCGGTACCGCTGCCGTGGGGCACGACCCGGACCGGCGAGCTCACCCGCAAGGGCACGATCCTCGGCGCCGTGATGGGCACACTCGCCGTGTTCACGACTCTGCCGCTCGGGATCACCGGGATCGTGCTGTCGTGCAAGGGGCTCGACCGCGTCCACCGTGGCGACCCCTCCGCGCGCAAGTTCCTGACGTGGTCGTGGATCTGCTTCGTGCCCGGCACGGTGATCGGCGCTGCACTGATCGTCTACGGCGCCCTGTCGCTGGTCGGCTGACTCTCCCGGTCGACTCAGGGCCCCAACGAGAGCAGCTCGGTGGCGCCCTGCTCCTTCACGATCGAGGCGGCCAACCGCACGACCTCCCCATCGATCCCTGGCCCGGATGACGTCGCGAGCGCATCGCCCTATCGTTCGCCCATGCGCCGTCTCGGACCGATGCTCGGGTCCCTGCTCGACCTCTCCGCCGGTTGCAGTCACGACACCTCGGCGGCTGAGGCGGGGGGGGGGGGGGGGGGGGGGGGGGGGGGGGGGGGGGGGGGGGGGGGGGGGGGGGGGGGGGGGGGGGGGGGGGGGG
>JAFMQY010000076.1 GCA_017354415.1 Nocardioides sp. | reverse complement strand
CGAACGCCCTCATCCCGTCCTCGAGGCGACCGCGTCGGCGGTGGCCGAGCGAGCCGCCCGCGCCTACCGCGTCTCCGAGCGGGCCCTGGCCCGGCTCCAGCCCGAGGCGTCCGCTCCGGCTCTGCTGTCGGTCGTGCGGCTGCCGTGGTGGGACCCGCGAGGGGTCCTGACCGGCGCAGCGCGACTGGTGCTGGTCGCGGACGGGATCGAGTACGCCGGGAATCTCGGCACCCTGGTCCGGACCGCGGACGCGTGCGCGGCGGACGCGCTGGTCCTGACCAATGCCACGGCCCGGGTGACCCACCCCAAGGCCTTCGCGGCGAGTCGCGGGACGGTGCTCACGACGCCGGTGCTGACCTACCCCGACGTCGCGTCGGCGCGGGCGGACCTCGCCCGCGTCGGGTTCACGGCGTACGTCGCCGACCCGGCGGGCGCGACGCCGTACCGGTCGGCGGGGCTCGGTCGGGGCCCGACCGCGGTCGTGGTCGGGTCCGAGAGCGAGGGCGTCGACCCGGCCTGGTGCGAGGGGCTGACCAGGATCGCGATCCCGATGCGCGGGCGTGCCGACTCGCTCAACGTGGCGGTCTCGGCTGCGGTGCTGCTCTTCGAGGCGAGGGCGGCGCTCGACGGCCTCTGAGCCCGCTGGTTCGCTGCCCGTCGGGTCCGCACCGTAGGCTGGGGAGGACATGCACGACGCGCCCGAGACTCGCACGGTCTATCTCGACCACGCCGCAACAACCCCGATGCACCCCGAGGCCATCGAGGCCATGACGGCACACCTCGCCGAGGCGGGCAACCCGTCGTCCCTGCACGCCAGCGGCCGGACCGCACGCCGCGTCGTCGAGGAGTCGCGCGAGTCCATCGCCCAGGCGCTGAACTGCCGCCCCAGCGAGATCGTGTTCACCTCCGGCGGCACGGAGGCGGACAACCTCGCGCTGAAGGGTCTGCTCTGGTCGCGGCGAGACGGCGACCCGGCCCGGGTGCGGGTGCTGGTGTCCGCCGTCGAGCACCACGCCGTGCTGGACGCGGTGCACTGGCTGGCCGAGCAGGAGCAGGCGGAGGTCGAGCTGCTGCCCGTCGACAGCCGGGGCCTGCTGGACGTCGACGCGATGCGGGCGACGATCGCGCGTGACCCCGGCTCGGTCGCCGTGATCTCGGTGATGTGGGCCAACAACGAGGTCGGCACCATCCAGCCGATCGAGCAGGTCGTGGCGGCCGCCGCGCCCCACGGGATCCCGGTCCACACCGACGCCGTACAGGCGGTCGGGGCGGTGCCGGTCGACTTCGCGGCCTCCGGCGTCGACGCCCTGACCCTGACCGGGCACAAGCTCGGCGGTCCCTTCGGCGTCGGCGCGCTCGTGCTGCGGCGCGAGCTGACGCTGACCCCTCTGCTGCACGGCGGGGGCCAGGAGCGCGACATCCGCAGCGGCACCCTCGACATGCCCGCAATCGCGGGCTTCGCCACGGCGGTCGAGCGCGCGGTCAAGGCCCAGCCGGAGTACGCCGACCGGATGGCCGCCCTGCGCGACGACCTCGTCCGCCGGGTGACCCAGGTGGTGCCCGACGCGCACGTCCACGGCGACCTCGAGCAGCGGCTGCCCGGCAACGCCCACATCGGCTTCCCCGGCTGCGAGGGCGACTCGCTGCTGATGCTGCTCGACGCCGGCGGCATCGAGTGCTCCACCGGCTCGGCCTGCTCGGCCGGGGTGCCGCAGCCGTCCCACGTGTTGCTGGCGATGGGCTGCGACGCGGAGGGGGCGCGCCACTCGCTGCGCTTCACCCTCGGCCGCACCACGACGGAGGCCGACATCGACGCCGTGGTCGAGGCGATCGGACCGGCCGTCGAGCGCGCCCGGGGAGCCCGCATCCCATGAGGGTCGTCGCTGCCATGTCCGGCGGCGTCGACTCGGCCGTAGCCGCGGCTCGGGCCAAGGACGCCGGCCACGACGTCACCGGCATCCACCTCGCCCTGTCGCGCAACCCCACGTCGTATCGCTCGGGTGCGCGCGGCTGCTGCACGATCGAGGACGCCAACGACGCGCGCCGAGCCGCCGACGTGATCGGCATCCCGTTCTACGTCTGGGATCTGTCCGACCGCTTCCACGAGGACGTGGTGGAGGACTTCATGGACGAGTACGCCGCCGGCCGTACGCCGAACCCCTGTCTGCGGTGCAACGAGAAGATCAAGTTCGCCGCGGTGCTCGACCGGGCGCTGGCGCTGGGCTTCGACGCGGTGGCGACCGGGCACTACGCCCAGGTGCGGACGGGCCTCGACGGCTCGGCGGAGCTGCACCGCGCGGTCGATGCGGGCAAGGACCAGTCCTACGTGCTCGGGGTGCTCACCCAGGACCAGCTCGCCCACTCCTTATTTCCGCTCGGCGACACCCCCAAGCCGCAGGTGCGCGAGGAGGCGGCGGCCCGGGGGCTGTTGGTCGCGGACAAGCCGGACTCGCACGACATCTGCTTCGTCGCCGACGGTGACAACGCGGGCTGGCTGCGCGAGAAGCTCGGCACGCGGGCGCCCAACCACGGCGGCGCGATCGTCGACGCCGCGTCGGGCCGCGAGCTGGGTCGGCACGACGGGACCTTCGCCTTCACCATCGGCCAGCGGAAGGGCCTGCGGCTCGGCACGCCGGCGCCCGACGGCAAGCCCCGCTACGTCCTCGACATCGAGCCGGTCTCGGGGACCGTGACCGTCGGACCCCGCGAGGACCTCACGATCGACCGGATCGTCGCCGACCGGCCGCGCTGGTGCGGGTCCGCGCCCACGGCCGCCCTCGAGGGGACGGTGCAGCTCCGGGCCCACGGGGGCGAGCATCGCGCCACCGTGACCGTGGTCTCCGTTCGAGACGGCTCGTCCTCCGCCTCCCCAGGACGAGCGACAGGCTCGCCCGACGATCGCGTCGAGATCGACCTCCTGGACCCCGCCCAGGGAGTCGCGCCCGGCCAGGCCGCGGTGATCTACGACGGCACCCGCGTCGTGGGCTCGGCGACCATCGTCTCCACCGCCCGCTCCGGCGTACCCGCGTGACGGTTGCGACCGGGGTCGGGTCGTGGCCCGGCACCGATGCCGAGGCGTACGCCGAAGCGGTGCGGGTCGTGCTCGGCGAGCTCCCGGACCTGCCCCACCTGCCCGAGCTCCCCGGTCGGGGAGCCGGGGCCGGCATGGTCGGCCGCACGCTGGCCACGATCGGTGACCTCGGCTTCGACCTCCAGCCGGCCGGCTGGAGGCTGACCGACTCCTCCGGCGTCGACCAACGTCGCGCTCGCTCGCTGCTGGCGCAGGACCTCGACCAGCTCGAGGAGCAGGCGCAGGACTTCCGCGGCACGCTCAAGGTGCAGCTGACCGGGCCGTGGACCCTCGCCGCCCTGGTCGAGAGACCCCGTGGCGACAAGGTCCTGGCCGACCACGGGGCGCGACGCGAGCTCGCGCAGGCCCTCGCCGAAGGGGTCGCGGCGCACCTGGCCGACGTACGCCGTCGCGTCGAGGTCGAGCGCGTCGTGTTGCAGGTCGACGAGCCGTTGCTGCCCGCGGTGCTCGACGGGTCGGTACCCACCGCCTCAGGCTTCGGCAAACACCGGTCGGTGCATCCGGCCGACGCCTCGCAGGCCCTGGAGTGGGTGCTGGCAAGGGCCGGGGAGGAGCCGTGGGTGCACTCCTGTGCCGCCGGGGTGCCATGGTCGTTGCTCCGCGGTGCCGGGGCCCGCGGGCTGAGCGGCGACCTGTCGCTGCTCGATGCCGACGCCCTCGACGCCTTCGCCGAGGCACTCGAGGCGGGAGAGCGAGTCGCGCTCGGCGTCGTACCCTCCGTCGAGCCGACCTCGGCTCCGACCGCGCAGTCGCTCACCGAACGGGTGCTGCGGACGCTTGACGTCCTCGGTCTCGATCCAGACGCCGTGTCCGATCATCTCGTGATCACCCCGACCTGCGGCCTGGCCGGAGCCGGCCCCACCTGGGCACGCCGGGCCGTGGACCTGTGCCGCGAGGTCGCGCGGAACCTCACAGCCGACGCCACGCGTTGACCGCCGGCAATCGGCAGTGACGCCGCCGATTTCGTCCCGTCGACCACGGGCTTGCACGATTCCCCCGCCCCCGTGCAACGGGATCCGCCGCCCGCCTCGTTCGACAGGTGCAGGCCCCGGCGGGGCTCGGGAGAACAAGGACGGCGATGGCAAGACGTGACTCGGGCGAGTTCACCGCCTTCGTGCTGGCGAGCCAGCCGAGGTTGCGGCGCACGGCGTACCTGATGTGCGGAGACTGGCAGCTGGCCAGTGACCGTTACGTGCTGTGGTACGACACGAAGGGCGGCCACGTGGGAGAGCTCACCGACTAGACGGCTGCACCAGACTGGTGGGATGGACATCGTCACGCCCGCCATCAACGACTACCTGCTGGCCCACACCGAGCCCGCTGACGACGTGCTGCGCGACCTCGCCGAGGAGACTCACCGCGAGCTCACCCGGCAGTCGGGCATGCAGATCTCCCACGACGAGGGCGAGCTGCTCACGATGCTGGTCCGGCTGACCGGCGCCCGTCAGGCAGTCGAGGTCGGGACGTTCACCGGCTACTCCTCGATCTGCATCGCCCGTGGGCTCCCCTCCGACGGGCACCTGTTGTGCTGCGACGTCAGCGAGGAGTACACCTCCGTCGCGCGCCGCTACTGGGAGCGTGCGGGCGTCACCGACAAGATCGAGCTGAAGATCGCTCCGGCCGTCGAGACCCTGAAGACGCTGCCGTCCGAGCCGTACCTCGACTTCGCGTTCATCGACGCCGACAAGGCCGGCTACGCGTCGTACGTCGCGGAGATCCTGCCGCGGCTTCGTCCGGGCGGCCTGATGGCCCTCGACAACATGTTGTGGAGCGGTGACGTGCTCAACCCGCAGGACGACGACGCCCGCGCTGTCGCCGACCTCAACGACGCGCTCCTGGCGGACGACCGGGTCGACGTGGTGCTGCTCCCGGTGCGCGACGGGGTCAGCCTGGCCCGCAAGCGCTGAGACGAGGCGTGACCCACGAAGGACGAGCGGGTCGCGTGGGCTCGGCCAGGTCGAGCAAGCGACGCGAGCGGGGCACGAGGTCGCACGAGCGCGTCGAGACCCGGTGACGGTGCCTGGGGCACGTCACCGGGTCTCAACAGGCTCGACCAGCGAACGGCGGCGAGGATCAGCCCACGTGGACCTGCTGCTGCTCGGGTGCGTCGGTGGCGAGCTCCTCGTGCTTGACGTCCACGAAGAGCCAGACCACCGCCGAGCCGGCCAGCATCAGGAAGAGGCCGACCACGAACGCGTGGGTCGCGCCGGTGGGGAAGCTGCCGATGTAGGCGAGGGCGCCCACCAGCGCCTCGGGCGTGGCCACGTCCAGCTTGTCCATGAGCGCCGTGGTGACGTTCTGCGGCAGCGCCGAGACACCATGGGCGATCGTCGGCGCGATCTTGGTGATGTGCTCGTTGGTGAAGTGGCTGCCGACGGTCGACAGCAGCGCCAGACCAAGGGCGCCACCCACCTGCTGCATCGTGTTCAGCACGCCCGAGCCGATGCCGGAGTCCTCCGCACGCACGTGGTGTACGGCGGTCAGCGTCAGCGGGACGAAGACCCCGCCCATGCCGAGGGCCATCAGAGACACGAACGGCAGGATCTGGGTCCAGTAGTTCACGTCAGAGCCCAGGGGCTGCCCCGTGCTGATGGCGTGGAGAACGTCCCCGCCGCTGCTCGGCACGCTCAGCCGGGAGAAGCCGTACAGCGCGGCCGCCGCCATCAGGGTGCCGACACCGGCGATGTACCGCGGGTCGATCTTGTTGGCGAGGTTGGACACGATCGTCGCGCTGATGATGATGAAGATGCTGAACGGCAGGAACGCGAAGCCGGCCTTGAGCGGGCTGTAGCCCATCACGTTCTGGATGAACAGGCTCAGGAAGAAGAACATCGCGAACATCGCCGCCGGCAGCAGCATCATCGCCGCGAAGCTCGCGGCCCGCGTGCGGTTGCGGAAGAGCCGGAACGGCAGCAGCGGATGTGCCACCCGGGTCTCCACCAGCATGAAGAGCAGAAGCAGTACCAGGCCGGTGACCAGGCTGGTCATGGTCCACGCGTCGCTCCAGCCGTACGCCGGGTTGCCGGCGCGGGTGAGCCCGTAGACGATCGCCAACAGGCCGGACGTGCCGGCGATGGCGCCGGGGACGTCGAGCTGGCCGGAGTGCGACTCCGACTCCCTCAGGAACCGGGGCGCGAGGAAGGCTGCGATCAGCCCGATCGGCACGTTGATCAGGAACGTCAGACGCCATCCGTCCTGGGGGTTGAACAGCGAGATGTTCAGACCGGTGAGCCAGCCACCCAGGATCAGGCCGACCGCGGCGCCGGCGCCCGACATCGCGGCGTACACCGCGAACGCGCGGTTGCGCGACGGCCCGGCCGGGAACGTCGTGGTGATCAGGGCCAGCGCGGCAGGCGAGGCCATCGCCGCACCGGCGCCCTGGAGGCCCCGGGCACCCAGCAGCAGCGCCTCGTTCTGGGCGAGGCCGCCGAGCAGCGACGCGGTGGCGAAGACCGTGAGGCCGGTCATGAAGATCCTGCGGCGCCCGTAGAGGTCACCGAGGCGACCACCGAGCAGCAGCAGACCACCGAAGGCGAGCGAGTAGCCGGTGACGATCCAGGTGAGGTTCGTCCCCGACATGTTCAGGTCTCTGCCGATGTACGGCAGAGCGATGTTGGCGATCGTCGCGTCGAGGACCACCATCAGCTGGGCGATGCAGATCAGCACCAACGCCCAGCCGAGGTGCTGCTTCCGGCCGGAGGTGGTGACCTCCGGCTCGGCAGCCCCGACGGTTTCGGTCAGTTCGGACATGGGTTTCCTTTGTGTGAGAAGGGTTTTCTCGGACGTTTTCAGGCCCGCGGACGGACCGCCGGCAGGATGATCTGGTCGATGACGCGCTCGACCAGGTCGGCATCGGGCTGCTTGCCGAAGATGAAGACCTGGTGCAGCACGATCCCCGCCAACGCTGGTACGACGATCTCGAGGTCGACATCGGGACGCAGTTCGCCACGATCTCGGGCGCGCTCGAAGACGACGCGCGAGACCTGGGCCTTGGGACCGACCACCTGCTCGCGGAACTCGTGCGCGAACTCCGGGTCGGTGCTGACTGCGGTGAGCACCGCGCCGAGGGTGGCCGTAGTGTCGTGGTCGGTGAGGCCGCCCATCCCGCAGAACGCCGTCAGCAGGTCGGTGCGCAGGTCGCCGGTGTCCGGCATCACTGGGACGGTCTTCATCCGGGACAGCGACTCGACCACGAGCTTGGCCTTGGAGTTCCACCTGCGGTAGAGCGTGGCCTTCGACGCCTTCGCCCGGTGGGCGACCGCGTCCATCGTGAGGCGGTCGTAGCCGACGTCGGCGAGCACCTCGAGCGCGGCGTCGAGGATCTCCTGCTCGCGGTCTCCCTCCACGCGGGGGCGGAGTGCGGCTGCTGCGGCTGCGGCTTCGGCGGGGGTCATCCGGTGTCACCTGGTTCGTCGGTGGTCGGGCCCGTCGGACCCGATGAAACGAAACCGTTTCGTTCCATAACGGACGAAGGTAGCCCGCCCGCGCGGATGAAACAAGTCAGTTTCATCCGCAGTCCGGAGGAATTCCGCTCGGCAGCGGGTACCGCGTGCTCCCGCGGGTCAGCCGAGGAGCTGCCGGACCCGGTCGAGGGCGAAGCCGTTCCAGACCTGGAGCCCGCTGAGCAGGTAGTGCCCGCGCTCGCCCATGTCGGTGAACGACGCGGCGCCGGCGACGGCCCGGGCCCGCTCGACGTAGGCGCGGGTGTCGGCGGCCGACGTGATCCGGTCCCTGCGCCCGTGCGCGGCGTACAGCTGTCTGCCGGCGAGCGCGGCAACGGGCTCGGCGGGCGGTAGCCACGGGGCGAGGGCGACGACTCCGCGCACCAGCGGATGGTCGGCGACACGGCACGCCGTACGCCCGCCCATCGAGTGGCCGACCAGCGCGATCGGCGCCTCCCCGGTGGTCGCGCCGATCCGGTCCAAGGCCCAGCGGGCGTCGGCGACCTTGTCGTCGCCGTCGCCGTTCCAGCCGACGGTGCGGTAGCGCAGCAGCCGGACCGCGACGCCGTCGCCACGCAGCCGACGTCCCAGGGCACGGCCGAGAGCGGCGCCGCGCTGCCACGAGAGGGAGCGTGCCGTCACCGGGTCCGTCGAGTGCTCCTTGCCGCCGTGCAGCACCAGGACGACCGCGGTCGGAACCGCGCCCGAGCCCACCCTGCCGTCGTACGCCGTGAGGCTCGGCGAGGCGGCGTCGGTCACGGTGGTCTCCACGGCGGGTCGGTGGTCCGGCCCGATCGGAGCTCCGGGGCGTCCGGAGGGTGCTCCCGGCTGTCGGCGGACATTGGCAGGATAGGGCCATGGACGAACCGCAGTCGGCGACTCCCGAGGCCAAGGACCGGCACCGACAGCTGAGTGAGGAGGTCGAGGACGCGCGCTGGCGCTACTTCGTGCTGGACGACCCGACGCTCTCCGACGCCGACTACGACCAGCGGTTGCGCGTGCTGCAGGAGCTCGAGGAGCAGTTCCCGGAGCTGCGCACGCCTGACTCGCCGACGCAGAAGGTCGGGGGAGCGGTGTCGACCGAGTTCACCGCGGTCGACCACCTCCGGCCGATGGAGAGCCTCGACAACGCGTTCTCCTACGATGAGCTCGAGTCGTGGCACGCCCGGCTCGCGCGCGACGGGGTCGACGATCCTGCGCTCCTGTGCGAGCTCAAGGTCGACGGGCTCGCGATCAACCTGCTGTACGAGCGGGGCCGACTGACCCGGGCGCTGACGCGGGGTGACGGCCGTACCGGTGAGGACGTCACCCCCAACGTCCGCACGATCGACGCCGTGCCGCACCGCCTGACCGGCACCGACGAGTTCCCGGTCCCTGCCCTGCTGGAGGTCCGGGGCGAGGTGTTCCTCCCGGTCGAGGCGTTCGAGCGGCTGAACGTCGCGATGGGCGAGGCGGGCAAACCCATCTTCGCCAACCCGCGCAACGCCGCCGCCGGCTCCCTGCGCCAGAAGGATCCCCGGGTCACCGCCTCGCGCGACCTCGGCATGGTCTGCCACGGCATCGGCGCACGTGAGGGGTTCGACCCGGTCTCGCAGTCCACGGCGTACGACGCGCTGCGGGCCTGGGGTCTGGCCACCTCCGACAAGGTGGAGGTGCTGCCGTCGCTCGCGAGGGCCCGGGCCTACATCGACAACGTCGGCGAGCACCGGCACACGATCGTCCCCTACGAGATCGACGGCGTCGTGATCAAGGTCGACGATGTCGCCTTGCAGCGCCGGCTCGGCTCGACCTCCCGGGCTCCGCGCTGGGCGATCGCGTTCAAGTACCCGCCGGAGGAGGTCAACGCGAAGCTCCTCGAGATCGCGGTGAACACCGGTCGCACCGGCCGGGTGACGCCGTTCGGGATCATGGAGCCGACCAAGGTGGCGGGCTCCACGGTCGAGCGTGCCACGCTGCACAACGCGCACGAGGTCAAGCGCAAGGATGTCCGCGAGGGCGACACCGTCGTGCTCCGGAAGGCCGGCGACGTGATCCCGGAGATCGTCGGCCCGGTGCTCGGGCTGCGCCCCGAGGGGCTCAAGGAGTGGGTGATGCCCACGACCTGCCCCTCGTGCGGCACCGACCTCGTCCAGCAGAAGGAGGGCGACAAGGACCTCCGCTGTCCCAACACCCAGAAGTGTCCGGCCCAGCTGCTCGAGCGGGTCTTCCACGTGGCGAGCCGCGGCGCGTTCGACATCGAGGGCCTCGGCTCCGAGGCGGCGTACGCGTTGCTCGACGCGCAGGTGATCTCCGACGAGGGTGACGTGTTCGACCTCGACCGCGCGAAGCTGCTGAAGACCGACCTGTTCACCCGTGCCCCGAAGAAGGGTGAGGAAGGTCCACAGCTCAGCGCGAACGGCGAGGGCCTCCTCGCCAACCTCGGCAAGCGCAAGCAGGTGCCGCTGTGGCGGGTGCTGGTGGCGCTGTCGATCCGTCACGTCGGACCGACCGCGGCCCGCGCGCTGGCGACCGAGTTCGGCTCGATGGCGGCGATCCGCGGGGCCTCGCAGGCGCAGCTCGCGGCCGCCGAGGGGGTCGGACCGACGATCGCCGACTCGGTGACCGAGTGGTTCACCGTCGACTGGCACCGCGCGATCGTCGACAAGTGGGAAGCGGCCGGCGTCAGCATGGCCGACGAGCGCGACGAGTCGACCCCACGCACGCTCGAGGGGGTCACCGTCGTGGTCACCGGGTCGCTGGTCGACTTCTCCCGTGACTCCGCCAAGGAGGCGATCGTCTCGCGGGGCGGCAAGGCCGCGGGCTCGGTGTCGAAGAACACCGACTACGTCGTCGTCGGCGACAACGCCGGGACCAAGGCCGACAAGGCCGAGCAGCTCGGCGTCCCGGTGCTCGACGAGGCCGGCTTCAAGGCGCTGCTCGAGCACGGCCCGTCCGGACGGTAGGCGAGCCTGGTATTCCGCGAGGGGTCCGGGCCCCCAGGATCAACCGATGCTCGCGCTGCTCTCCACGGCGCTCCTCGTCTCCGTGGTCCTGACCGTCCCCGCGACGCTGCTGGTCTTCACCGTGCCCGTGAGGCGTCACCGTGTCGCCCTGCTCACCACCCCGGTCGCTGCGTCGACTGCGGGCTTGCGACGGCATTGGCGTCGCTCGGTGTCGGAGCGGTGGCGGGCGCCCCACCCGACGAACGGGCCCACGACTCATCCGACCGACGAGCAGCCGGCGTCTGCGCGGTCGGCTGAGCCGGTGCGAAGTGCCGCGAAGAACCGAATCGCCGGGTCGGTCACCCGCTCCCTAGGATGAATCCATGCCCGAGACCTCCGAGCACGCCGGCGGGCCTGCGTCGGACCACCCGACGATCTCGCGCGACGAGGTGGCGCATCTGGCCGACCTGGCGCGGATCGACCTGAGCGAAGCCGAGCTCGACCACCTGGCCCCGCAGCTGAACGTGATCCTGGAGTCGATCGCCTCCATCCAGGGCGTCGCGAGTGCGGACGTGCCGCCGACCTCCCACCCCCTGCCGCTGACCAACGTGTACCGCGACGACGTCGAGCGCCCCGGTCTGACCGCAGCGGAGGCGCTGAGCGGGGCGCCCGAGGAGGAGCAGCAGCGATTCAAGGTCCCGAGGATCCTGGGGTACGACCAATGAGCCCCGACAAGCGGACGGCAGTCGAGCTGGCCGACGCGCTCGCAGCCGGCGAGACGACGAGCGTGGAGATCACCCGGGCCCATCTCGACCGGATCGCCGCGGTGGACGGCGACATCCACGCGTTCCTCCACGTCGACGCCGAAGGGGCCCTGCGCGATGCCGCCGCGTCGGACGCGCGCCGGGTGGCCGGCGAGTCCCGCGGCGTCCTCGACGGCGTGCCCATCGCGGTGAAGGACGTCATGGCCACCCGCGGCCTCCCGACCACCTGCGGCTCGAGGATCCTCGAGGGCTGGATCCCGCCCTACGACGCCACTGTGGTCGCCCACCTCCGCCGAGCCGGCCTGCCGATCCTCGGCAAGACCAACATGGACGAGTTCGCGATGGGCTCGTCGACCGAGCACAGCGCGTACGGCCCCACCCACAACCCGTGGGACCTCGACCGCATCCCCGGCGGCTCCGGCGGCGGAAGCGCCGCAGCGGTGGCGGCGTACGAGGCGCCACTCGCGATCGGCACGGACACCGGAGGCTCCATCCGGCAGCCCGGCGCCGTGACGGGGACGGTCGGGGTGAAGCCGACGTACGGCGGGGTCTCCCGCTACGGGCTCGTGGCCCTCGCCAACTCCCTCGACCAGCCCGGACCGGTCACCCGGACCGTCGTCGACGCCGCGCTCCTGCACGAGGTGATCGGCGGGCACGACCCCCTCGACTCGACGTCGATCGACCAGCCCGTGCCCGCCCTCGTCGAGGCCGCCCGGCGCGGGGCCGACGGCGACCTGACCGGCGTCCGGATCGGTGTGGTCCGCGAGCTCGGAGGCGAGGGCTATCAGGGCGGCGTCCTGACCCGGTTCGAGGAGTCGGTCGAGCTGATGACCAAGGCCGGTGCCGAGGTCGTCGAGGTCTCGTGCCCGCACTTCGTGCACGCCCTCGCGACGTACTACCTGATCCTCCCGGCCGAGGCGTCCTCCAACCTGGCCCGCTTCGACGCGATGCGCTACGGCCTCCGGGTCACGCCCGATGGCGACCCGAGCGCCGAGGACGTCATGCGCGCCACTCGTGAGGCCGGGTTCGGCGACGAGGTGAAGCGGCGGATCATGCTCGGCACCTACGCCCTCTCCAGCGGCTACTACGACGCCTACTACGGCCAGGCGCAGAAGGTCCGCACGCTGGTCAGCCGCGACTTCGACGCGGCGTTCCAGGATGCCGACGTGCTGGTGAGCCCGACCGCGCCCACGACGGCGTTCAAGATCGGGGAGAAGGTCGACGACCCGCTGGCGATGTACCTCAACGACCTCGCCACGATCCCGGCCAACCTGTCCGGCGTGCCCGGCATCTCGGTGCCGAGCGGCCTCGCCGACGAGGACGGCCTCCCCGCCGGCGTGCAGATCCTGGCCCCGGCCATGGCCGACGACCGGGTCTACCGGGTCGGCGCCGCCCTCGAGACGCTTCTGGTCCGCGAGTGGGGCGGAAGACTGCTCGACCAGGCCCCGGCGCTTCCGGCGGTCGGGGATGCCGAGACCCCGGAGGGCGTCCGATGACCGCGACCCTGCTGTCGTACGACGACGTCCTCGCACAGTTCGACCCCGCCCTCGGGCTCGAAGTGCACGTCGAGCTCAACACCGCGACCAAGATGTTCTGCGGGTGTCCGACGGTGTTCGGCGCCGAGCCGAACACCCAGACCTGCCCGACGTGTCTCGGGCTGCCGGGCTCGATGCCCGTGGTCAACGCGAAGGCCGTCGAGTCGGCGATCCGGATCGGGCTGGCCCTCAACTGCCAGATCGCGGAGTGGTGCCGGTTCGCGCGGAAGAACTACTTCTACCCGGACATGCCGAAGAACTTCCAGACCTCCCAGTACGACGAGCCGATCGCGTTCGACGGGTACACCGAGGTGGAGGTCGACGGCGAGCTCTACCGGGTCGGGATCGAGCGGGCCCACATGGAGGAGGACACCGGGAAGTCCACCCACATCGGCACCACCGGCCGTATCCACGGCGCCGACTACTCCCTCGTCGACTACAACCGGGCCGGCATCCCCCTGATCGAGATCGTCACCAAGCCGGTGCTCGGCACCGGGGCGAAGGCGCCCGAGGTCGCCCGGGCCTACGTCGCCCAGCTGCGCGAGCTGCTCCTCGGCCTCGGCGTGAGCGATGTACGCATGGAGCAGGGGTCGCTGCGGTGTGATGTGAACCTGTCGCTGGCCCCGAAGGGCGCCGACCGGCTCGGCATCCGGACAGAGACCAAGAACGTCAACTCGCTCCGTTCGGTCGAGCGGGCGACCCGCTACGAGATGCAGCGGCATGCGGCGGTCCTGGCCGAGGGCGGGAAGGTCCTGCAGGAGACCCGGCACTGGCACGAGGACACCGGGATCACCACCAGCGGCCGGGAGAAGTCCGACGCCGAGGACTACCGCTACTTCCCGGAGCCCGACCTGGTGCCGGTGGCGCCGAGCCGCGACTGGGTCGAGCAGCTGCGGGCCGAGCTCCCGGAGCCGCCGCACGAGAAGCGGGCCAGGCTCCAGGCGGAGTGGGGGTTCTCCGACCTCGAGATGCGCGACACGGCCGGTGCGGGAGCCCTCGGCCTGGTCGCGGAGACGATCGCGGCCGGCGCGTCGCCGCAGACCGCCCGGAAGTGGTGGCTCGGCGAGCTGGCGCGGCGGGCCAACGAGTCCGAGATCGACCTGGGCTCGCTGGGCGTGGCGCCCGCAGACGTGGCCCGCGTGCAGTCCCTGGTGGACGAGGGCACCTTGAACGACAAGCTGGCCCGGCAGGTCTTCGACGGCCTCCTGGACGGCGAGGGCACTCCCGACGAGATCGTCGCCGCCCGCGGGCTCGCGATCGTCTCCGACGAGGGTGCGCTGAGCGCCGCCGTCGACCACGCGATCGCCGCCCATCCCGACGTGGCCGACAAGATCCGCGACGGCAAGGTCGCCGCCGCCGGTGCCCTGATCGGCGCGGTGATGAAGGAGATGCGCGGTCAGGCCGACGCCAACCGGGTGCGCGAGCTCATCCTCGAGAAGCTGGGATAGTCTGCCTGCTGTCACATCCGTGAACGCCCGTGGTGGGGGAAGCCGGTCGAAGTCCGGCGCTGACCCGCAACCGTAGGCCGTGCTCCCCGTGACATCACAGGGACCACGGCGAGCCGGAACACCCACCACGACGCGTCCCGAACACACGCTGTCGAGGTACGCAGCGGGTGGGTTCCGATCCCGCGCGGCGGGGTGCCTGCCCGCTGTCGCAGCGGGAAGGAAACCATGTCTCAGCTCCAGCCGTCACGTCGCGCCGGTACGGCGATCGTCGTCACCGCGCTCGCGGCCTCTCTGGTCGCGGGCGGCGCACCCGCCCAGGCCGTCCCGGCGTCATCCCCCGCAGGTCAGGGGAGCACCTGGTTGGCACACCAGCTGAACAAGAACGGCCTGATCCACAACGGGCAGTTCAACTTCGACGACTACGGCCTGACCGCCGACACGGTCCTCGGTCTGAAGGCGATCGGTGGCCAGAGGACGGCCGTCACCCGGGCACGCAAGGCCCTTGCCGCGCACGTCGACGACTACACGACGTTCCAGACCGACCGGTACGCCGGACCCACGGCCAAGCTGCTCGTCGTGGCTCAGCAGACCGGTGCCACCGCGCGCCACTTCGGCGGCGTCAACCTCGTCAAGCGGCTCACCGCCCGCGTCGCCACGAACGCCCCGATCAAGGGCCGGATCCAGGACAAGTCGGCATCGGGTGACTTCGCCAACTCGATCGGGCAGATCTTCGCGGTCCGAGGCCTTCTGAAGGCGGGAGCCCCGGCCGGCAACCCGGCGCTCGGCTTCCTGCTCAAGCAGCAGTGCGGCCGCGGCTTCTTCCGGCTCGACTTCAACTCCGACACGACGGCCACGGACCAGAGCTGCGGCAAGGGTGACCCGGCCGACGCCGACGTGACGGCGTTGGCCGTGGTCGAGCTGACGGCGGTCGCGAAGGGACATCCGGGGTTGAAGCGTGCGCTCGGCGACGCCGTACGGTGGCTCAAGCGGAACCAGAACGCGAACGGCAGCTTCGGTGGCTCCGGTCCCACGTCCGCGGCCAACGCCAACAGCACCGGGCTGGCCGGATGGGCGTTCCTCACGGTTCGGACGTGCAGCCGCGCGCGCCAGGCCGCCGCGTGGCTCTCCAAGCTCCAGGTCCGCGGCGATCTGTCCGCCACGCCGCTCGCCGGCGAGCGCGGTGCGATCGCGTACGACCGTGCCGCTCTGAGGGCGGCGAAGACCGACGGCATCACCAAGGCGACGCGTGACCAGTGGCGTCGGGCCGGCGCCCAGGCAGCGCCCGCCCTGCTCGCGCTGACACGGTGCAGGGCCTGACCGTCGTGCGGCTCACCGTTCGTCTCACCCTCGCGGCCCTCGTGGTCGCGGCGGTGGGGCTCGGCGTACCGGTGCCTGCCGAGGCGGCCACCTGCACCAGCGCCTCCGGGGTCTCGGTGGTCGTCGACTTCCACCAGCTCGGCGGCGGTGTGCAGACCGCCTGCGACGCGAACGGCGCCGGGAAGTACGCCGACGCACAGTTCAAGGACGTCGGGCACACGCTCACCTACGTGCAGCGGACGCCCGGGTTCGTGTGCCGGGTCGACGGCTCGCCGTCCAGCGACCCCTGCGTGAACACCCCACCGTCGAACGCGTACTGGTCCGTGTGGTGGTCCGACGGGAAGTCCGGGACCTGGACGTACTCCTCGAGCGGCGTGGGGTCGCTCAAGGTCCCCGAGGGCGGGTACGTCGCGCTCTCCTGGCAGCAGGGGGACGGGAAGGTGAAGCCAGGGGTCGCGCCGACCGCGCACTCGTCACCGTCACCGTCGCCGAGTCCCTCACCCAGTCACTCACCGACCCCATCACCCAGCCACTCGCCGAGCCGTGCCCCCAGCGACTCGCCGAGCCCGCGGGCGACCCATCCGGCCGGCCCACTCCCGGCGACGTCGCCGAAGGACCCGGGAACGACGTCGGGCGGCTCCACCCCGCCCGGGCCCGACTCCACGTCGGCGAGACCGGCCGCACACGGGTCGAAGTCGCAGCAGAGCCGGAGTCACGGGCACGCGCACGCGCAGGCGTCCGCGGACGCGCG
>JAFMQY010000203.1 GCA_017354415.1 Nocardioides sp. | reverse complement strand
GAAGCCGGCCGAGGGTGAGGTCGTCTGGTCCGAGGAGACCTTCGAGAAGCTGGTGGCCAGACCTCCCGAACGGCTGACGTCGCGGATGAAGGTCGACAACGCGATGCTCATCAACGTCGTCGCCCGCCGCGAGGACGCCTTTCCCGTGGTGCGCCGGCTGCTCACGGACAACCACGAGAGCCCCGGCGACCAGCGTCGTCTCGCCCGGCGTGCCCTCCGGCTGGCTCGCAGTCTGGTGCGCTCCGGCGTGATCACGCGGCTCGACGAGCTCGACGAGTACGGGCGCCGTTACGCGTTGACGGTCGACCTGCCGGTCGACTTCGCCCTCAACCAGCCGTTGTCGCACTTCGCGCTCGCGGCGTTCGATGTCCTGGACCCGGAGTCCGACGACTACACCCTCGACCTGGTCTCCGTCGTCGAGGCAGTGCTCGAGGCGCCACGGCAGATCCTGGCTCAGCAGCAGTACATCGCTCGTGGCGTTGCCGTCGCGGAGATGAAGGCCGACGGGATCGAGTACGAGGAGCGGATGGCGTTGCTCGACGAGATCACCTGGCCGATGCCGTTGCGTGAGCTGCTGGAGGCGACCTATGCGATCTACCGCGAGAGCCACCCATGGCTACTCGAGGACGCCCTCTCACCGAAGTCGATTGTCCGCGAGATGTACGAACAGGGAATGAGCTTCCACGACTTCGTGTCCCGCTACCAGCTGGCACGCTCCGAAGGGCTGTTGCTGCGATACCTCAGCGACGCCTACCGCACGCTTCGCCAGACCGTCCCGGACCAGCACCGCACTCCTGAGCTCGACGAGCTCGCCGAGTGGCTCGGCGAGACCGTGCGCCAGACCGACTCCTCACTGCTCGACGAGTGGGAGTCGCTCACCGATCCGGACGCGGTCCACCGACACGCCCTCGAGCTCGCCGAGCACCGTCCGCCAAGCAACCCTCGGCCGATCTCGAAGCAGAAGCGGGCGTTCGCCGTGATGATCCGAAACGCCATGTTCCGACGGGTACAACTCGTAGCCAGGGACGACCTCGACGGCCTGGTGGCGCTGGAACGCGCAGCCGCGGAGCGGACCGACCCGCCACGTGACGTGGTGATGACCCGGTCGGCCTGGGATGCGGCGATCGAGGACTACTACGCCGAGCACGAGGACGTCCTGCTCGACGCCGACGCTCGCGGCCCCGACCTGTTGCGGGTCGAGCAGACTGGGCGGTCGTGGCCGGTCACCCAGACCATCCACGACCCAGCGGGCCACCACGACTGGATCATCGAGGCTCTGGTCGACGTCGACGCCTCTGACGAGCTCGGCGAACTGGTGCTGATGACCCAGGCATTTCGGAGGCTGGGCGCCTGATGACCTCGTCCGCGCTCGCCGTGGCAATGACACCGCTACCACTCCGCGAGTGAGGCACGTGACGAATCTCGGTCGGACAGGCCACACGTCGTCCGATGGGGTGTGATGGTGGCGGAGGACGAGAACGGGACACGTTCGGCCCGGTCGGCGGGCGCGTTCGCGCTGTGCAGTCTGACGAGCGCCAGCGGCACGTGGGTGACGGGTCGTGCCCCATCGAGATGTCCGGGTCGTCGCAGGTGTGGATGGAGCCTCGTGGTGCCGGTAGAGCGTGTGGCGTGCGGCGGGCGGGTCCTGTCAAGGTGTGCGAGTGGACGCCATTGTCGTGGGCGGCGGGCTGTCCGGCCTGTCGGCAGCCCGCACGCTGACGGACGCGGGCGCGGAGGTCGTCGTGGTCGAGGCGCGCGAGCGCGCCGGCGGCCGCACGGAAGGCCTTCTGATGGAAGACGGGACGCCGCTCGAGCTCGGCGGACAGTGGCTCGGGGAGGGCCACACCCGGATGCGCGAACTGGTCGCCGAACTCGGCCTGAACACGTTCCGGACCTACAACGATGAAGGGGAGCTGCTGCTGGACCTGCGTGGCAAGCGGGTGAGGATGGCGTCGCACAAGGGCGCGATGCCCAAGCTGTCCCCGTTTGTGCTGGCCGACCTGGCTCAGGGTCTGGCCCGGTTCGAGCGGCTGGCGAAGCGGATCGACCTGCAGCGCCCGTGGAGGAGCAAGGATGCAGTCCGCCTGCACAGTCAGACCTGGGAGAGCTGGATCCGGCGCAACCTGCGCACCGGGACCGGTCGGGCCTAATTCGAGGTGGTCTGTGAGGCGGTGTGGGCGGCCCAGCCGTCGGACCTGTCGCTGCTGCACGCGCTGTTCTACACCCACTCCAACGCTGACCTCGAGACGCTGATCGCGGTCGATCGTGGCGCCCAACAAGACAGGGTGGTGGGCGGGTCCGTGCGAGTCTCCGAGGCGATGGCTGCGGACCTGGGTGAGCGGGTACGGCTGGGCGATCCGGTTCGTCACATCGCGCACGACGAGTCCGGCGTTCGTGTGGAGACCCGGTCCGGGGTCCAGCTCGAGGCGGATCACGTCATCGTCACACTCCCGCCGACCCTGGCCGGCCGCCTGGAGTATGACCCCGTGCTGCCGTCGTGGCGAGACCAGCTCACTCAGCGGTTGCCTGCCGGGTCGGTGATCAAGTGCTTCGCGATCTACGACGAGCCGTTCTGGCGGCCGGACGGGCTCAACGGTCAGGCGGTCTCCGACCGCGGGCCGGTGAAGGTCACCTTCGACAACTCCCCACCGGACGGGCGCCCCGGCGTTCTCCTGGGTTTCCTCGAAGGCCGCGAGGCACGGTTGGCCGCGCGGCTGACAGAGGCGGAGCGACGGACGCAGGTGATGGACTGCTTCGCTCGGTTCTTCGGTTCGCGGGCGGCACGTCCGGTGCACTACGTCGAGCGTGACTGGATGGCAGAGGAGTTCACCCGCGGCTGCTACGGGGCGCACTTCACGACCGGCGTGTGGACGTCGTACGGCGAGGCGTTGCGCGAGTCGGTCGGCCGGATCCACTGGGCCGGAGCGGAGTGCTCACCGGAGTGGAACGGCTACATGGAGGGTGCGGTGCGGAGTGGCGAAGCAACCGCCCGGGCCGTGACGATGGCCAGGTGACGACTCTCCCGCCCTCGCGCATCCCCGATCCGATGAACGCCCCGGCCATCCGGTGGGGCGTGCTGGCACCTGGGGGGATCGCGCACGACTGGGCCGCTGCCCTGCACGCTGCCACGACGTCGCGGGTGGTGGCGGTCGGCTCACGCGCGCTCGAGCGGGCACAGGCGTTCGCGGCCGATTTCGGAGCCGAGCGGGCACACGGCAGCTATGAGTCCCTGGTCGATGACCCCGGGGTCGACGCCATCTACGTCGCCAGCCCACATTCTGAGCACCATGCCCATGCGTTGCTGGCGCTGGGCGCCGACAAACCGGTGCTGGTCGAGAAGGCGTTCACTCGCAACGCGATCGAGGCGGCGACGGTCGTGGACGTTGCCCGGACGCGGGGCCTGCCTGTCGTCGAGGCCATGTGGACGCGTTTCCTCCCGCACATCGACGTCGTACGCCGATGCCTCGAGGACCGGCTGCTCGGTGAGGTCCGGGCGGTCGAGGCCGATCACGGCCAGTTGCTGTACCCCGATGGGCCACAGCGTCTGGCCGACCCCGCGCTCGCCGGTGGCGCGCTCCTCGACCTGGCGATCTACCCGGTCTCCTTCGCGCACTTCGCCCTGGGTGGGTTCACCGCCGTCCAGGCAACGGGGACGCGTG
This sequence comes from Nocardioides sp., assembly GCA_017354415.1. Classification (GTDB taxonomy): domain Bacteria; phylum Actinomycetota; class Actinomycetes; order Propionibacteriales; family Nocardioidaceae; genus Nocardioides. Next base: position 3,359 of record JAFMQY010000203.1, on the reverse strand, counting down.
CCGAGACCGGCGTCGACGCGAGCGAGACGATCGCGGTCGCGGGGCCGCAGGGGGCCATCGGCACGCTCTCGTCGACGATGCTCGCGAAGACCCCCTGCTCGGCGTCGATCTCGGGCACCGCGGCGCGCGTCGAGATCCCGGGCTGGTTCTACCAACCCAACACCGTGCGTCTTCTCGGCCCGGACGACCGGGAGCTCGACCGCTTCGAGCCGCCGAGCCGCGAACACGGGCTCGCCTACGAGGCCGCGGAGTTCGCCCGGCTTCTGGCCGCGGGGAAGACCGAGTCGGACCTGCTGCCTCTGGACGAGACGCTCCGGATCATGCAGGTGCTCGACGAGGTCCGTCGGCAGCTCGACGTCACCTTCCCAGGCGAGGACTGAGCCGTCGTCAAGAGCGCGACGTACCAGCCCCGCCGTCAGCTCGTTGCCTGGGTCTCGGATGCGGCTCGGACCTCGTGATGCGGCCGCGACTGCCACATGGCCCAGTCGGCGCTGACGTCTCCGGCGGCGCGGAGGAGCTTGGGCAGGTGTTGGTCGAGGAGCTTCTCAGTGCCGGTGTCGGCGGCGTGCACGGTGACGTTCATCGCCGCGCGGACGGTGCCGGTGCCGTCGCGGACGGGTACGGCGATCGAGCGGACGCCGGGCGCAAGCTCCTCGTCGGCGAGCGCCCAGCCACGGGCGCGGATCTTCGTGAGCTCCGCGTCGAGGTCCGCGCGGGACTGGCCGATGTAGCGGGGGAGGCCGGACCGGGACGGGATCATCAGGGTCGCGTCGAGCTCCTCGGGTGAGAGCGCCGCGAGGAGCACCTTGCCCTGGGAGGTCTGCGGCGCCGGGAACAACGTCCCGATGTCCACGCGCAGGGCGATGATCTTCGGCACCGAGACGCGCGCGACGTAGATGATGTCGCTGCCGTCGAGCTGCGCCATCGACGACGACTCACCGGTCTGCCGGACCAGCGCCTCGAGGTGGGGTCGCGCGATGTCCCAGAGGCCGAGCGAGGCGACGTACGACATGCCGAGCGTGATCACCTTCGGCGTCAGCGAGAACGCGCCGTCGACCGATCGGACGTATCCGAGCTCCTCGAGGGTCAACAGGAGGCGTCGTGCCGTTGGACGGGCGAGACCGGTCGCGGTCGCGACCTCGGCCAGCGACATCTCGCGATGGTGCTGGTCGAACGCCCGAAGCACATCGAGGCCGCGCGCGAGCGACTCGACGAAATCCGGTCCCGATCCCCGTCCTGCCACGAGCGAACCCGTCAGCCGCCGGAACCGGACCCGGGCTCGCCGAACATCGTGCCCCGCGCCCCGTGAGTGCTCTCCGACTGGTACTCGGTGTACTGGTAGGGGTTGTCGAGCACCTTGCTGCCCTCGGGCATCTCGGGGTGCATGCCGGCGTTCCAGACCTCGTCGCCCATCGTCGAGCGCAGGTGCTCGATCGTGGCGTCGATCTCCCGGCGTACGGCGGCCGCGTCGAAGCCGACCAGCTTGCCGTCGCTCTTCACGATCTTCCCGTCGACGATCACGGTGTGCACGTCACCGCGCTCGGCCTGGAACGCGACGTGGCCGTAGGGGTTGAGCAACGGGAACGACACCGGTGAGGTGTCGTTCTTGATGAGTACGACGTCCGCCTTGGCGCCTGGAGTGAGCCGGCCGAGGTCTTCGCGACCGAGGGCGTGGGCGCCGCCGCGGGTCGCCCAGTCGACGACGTGCTCGGCGCGCAATGACAGTGCGGTCACGGTGTCGCCCTTGACGTGTGCCTCGAGGTGCTCGCGCGAGCGATCGGCGCCGAGCGTCGTCCGCATCGCCGCGAACAGGTCGCCGCTCCACCACACGCTGGTGTCCTGCGACAGCGACACGGGGATGTCGAACTGTCGAACCTGCCAGGTCGGCGGGTAGCCCTGGCCGGCGCTCTGCTCCGACTCCGTCGAGACCGAGATCGAGCCGCCGGACGCCGCGATCCGCTGGTAGGAGTCGGTGCTCAGCGTGGCGGAGTGGACGTAGATGTTCTCCGGCGTGGCGAACCCGTTCTCGTGGATCAGCCGGATGCCGTCGTCGTTCGTCGCACCCCAGACCCCGGCGTGCGTCGTCACGGGGAGGCCGAGATCGCGCGCCACCTCGAACGCCGCCTTCTCCGGGAACGACGGGTCGCCGGTCACGTCGAATGCGATCTGGAAGCCGAGCATGTCACCGGCGCCCGTGCGACGTCGTTCGAAGAAGTCGTGGACGGCCGGCTCGGCGGTCCACTCCCACGGACCGGCCTGGATGTTGCCGTAGGCCAGGACGAACCGGCCCGGTGTCGCCTGCAGGGCGTCGACCGCGGCGTCGGCGTGGTCGACCGTCTGCAGCCCGTGCGACCAGTCGACCGTCGTGGTCACGCCGGCCTCGAGCGACTCCCACGCCGCGAGCAGGTTTCCGGCGTGGATGTCCTCGGGCCGGAACGTCTTGCCGTGCTCGAGGTAGTACCAGACGAAGTACTGCGTCAGGGTCCAGTCCGCGCCGTACGCTCGCATCGCGGTCTGCCACATGTGCAGGTGGGTGTCGATCATCCCCGGCATCACGATGCCACCGGACGCGTCGATCTCGTGTGTGCCCTCCGGGACTTCCAGGCTCGGGCCGACCGCCTCGATCTTGTCGCCGACCACCAGGACGTCGCCCGTTCCGTGGATCGTGTGGCTGTCGTCCATGGTGAGCACGGTGCCGCCGCGCAGGACGATCGAGTCGGTCATGGTCCCTCCCAGCTCTGTCTTCAGTGATGCCGTGGTCTTCGACAAGGTCGACCGACGGCCCATGGCGGTACGTCGCCCCCGTCCGTACGTGTGTCCGCTTAGCGGTCAATCTTGACCCGCGGCGTCGGGCTGTCAAGGCCTTGACGGGCTCGGAAGGCGCTTGTTGACTCAGACGGACACCTGTCCGTACTTCAGCAAAGGAGGGCGTGTTGGCCGACCGTCCGACCGGACCGCTCTCCGGCCTTCTGGTCGCCGACTTCTCCCGGATCCTGGCCGGTCCGTACGCCACCATGCTGCTCGCCGACCTCGGCGCCGAGGTGGTCAAGGTCGAGTCGCCGGGCGGCGACGACACACGCACCTGGCAGCCGCCTGTTCGCGACGGCGTCGCGACGTACTACCTGGGCGTCAACCGCAACAAGCGCTCCGTCGCGCTCGACCTCAAGGACGACGGTGACCTGCACCTGGCCCGCGAGCTGGCCGGCCGCGCCGACGTGTTGATCGAGAACTTCCGCCCGGGTGGGCTCGACCGCTTCGGGCTCGGGTACGACGACGTCGCGGCGCACAATCCGGGCATCGTCTACGCCTCGATCAGTGGCTTCGGTACGACGGACCGCGGCCGGGTGCTCCCGGGCTAC
>JAFMQY010000202.1 GCA_017354415.1 Nocardioides sp. | reverse complement strand
CTCGACACGGGCTCGCCAGGGGCTCGCCCGGCTCGACCACCGAAGGCGGTCGTCGCACCATGCTCGTACGCTGCACACGTGGACGGGCTCTTCGACGACGCGGCGTTGCGCGCGCGTCCCGAGGCATCGGGGTCCGGGTCCCTCCAGGGCAACACCCATGCCTCGGCCCCGCTGGCGGTCCGGATGCGGCCGCGCACGCTCGACGAGCTGGTCGGGCAGCCCCAGCTGCGGGCCGAGGGGTCCCCGCTGCGCCAGCTGATCGAGGGCCGACAGTCCATGTCCGTGCTGCTGTGGGGCCCTCCCGGGACCGGCAAGACCACGATCGCCGCGATCATGAGCGGGCAGACCGACCGGGCGTTCGTCGAGGTCTCCGCGGTGTCCGCGGGGGTGAAGGAGGTGCGGGCCGCGATCGACCAGGCCCGGGCCGATCTCGCCCGGGGCGGGCGCGAGACGGTCCTCTTCGTCGACGAGGTGCACCGGTTCAGCAAGGCTCAGCAGGACGCCCTCCTCCCTGGCGTGGAGAACCGCTGGGTCACCCTCGTGGCGGCAACCACGGAGAACCCGTTCTTCTCGGTGATCTCCCCGTTGCTGTCGCGGAGCCTGCTCCTGCGGCTCGACTCGCTCACCGACGACGACGTCGCCGAGGTGCTCGACCGGGCGCTCACCGACGAACGCGGCCTGGCGGGTACGTTCACGCTCGACGCCGACGCCCGCGACCACCTGATCCGCCTGTCCGGCGGTGACGCCCGGCGATCGCTCACCTACCTCGAGGCCGCCGCTGGCGCCGCACAGGCGAAGGGCCAAGAGTCCATCGACCTGAGCACCGCGGAGACCGCCGTCGACCAGGCTGCGGTCCGCTACGACCGCCAGGGCGACCAGCACTACGACGTCATCTCGGCCTTCATCAAGTCGGTGCGTGGCTCGGACGCGGATGCCGCGCTGCACTACCTGGCCCGGATGTTCGAGGCCGGCGAGGATCCGCGCTTCATCGCACGGCGGCTGGTGATCCTGGCGTCGGAGGACATCGGCCTGGCCGACCCGACCGCCCTCACCACGGCGGTGGCGGCCGCCCAGGCCGTGCAGCTGATCGGAATGCCCGAGGCGCGGCTCAACCTCGCCCAGGCCACGATCGCCCTCGCCGTGGCCCCCAAGTCCAACGCCGTGATCACCGCGATCGAGGCCGCCCTCGACGATGTCCGAGCCGGCAAGATCGGGCAGGTCCCCGCCCACCTGCGCGACGCCCACTACGAAGGGTCCAAACGACTGGGCCACGGCACCTCCTACACCTACAGCCACGACGCGCCGTACGGCATCGCCGAGCAGCAGTACGCCCCCGATGTGATCGCGGACGCGGAGTACTACCGGCCGACCTCGCTGGGCGCGGAGGCGGCGGTGAAGGAGCGCTGGGAGCGGATCCGTCGGCTGGTCCGCGGACGATAGGGTCGAGGACTGTGACCAGCGACCAGACCATGCTGCTCGCCCTTGTCGGGCTGGCCGTCCTGTGCCTGGTGCTGCTTGGCCTCCTCGGACTGGCCGTGCAGCGGCTTCGCTCCTCCAGCGCTCGCTCCCGGGAAGAGGTGGCCGCCCTCCGCGTACGCCTCGACCGGCTCGAACGCCGCCCCGCGCCGCCGATCGAGGCCACCGCCCCCGCGGAGTTTGTGATCACCGACCTGGGCACCCCGGACGCTCGGGGCGAGACCGACGCGGAGCCGGTGCACCCCGACGGCCCGGCGTTCGCCGACATCGTGCTCAAGGAGACCGTGGTCAAGGCCGCCTCGCTGGCCCACGGCGTACGCCGCGGCCTGGCGCCGGCGACTCGCAACCGGATCCGGTTCGAGATGAAGCAGGAGGTCCGGCGGGCGCGCAAGCAGCGGCGGGCAGAGCTCAAGGCCGCGCAGCGCGACCTGCACCGGCGGCAGCGCGCGGCGCTGGCGGAGGAGGCCTCATGAGGCGTGGCCTCTGGTTCGTGGCAGGGGCCGGCGTCGGGATGTACGCGATGGTGCGGGCCCGCCGGCTGGCCCAGGCGTTCACGGCCGACGGGCTGAGCGACCGCTGGCAGGCACTGACGCTGGGGGCGCGGATGTTCCGCGACGAGGTGGCCCAGGGCCAGGCGGAGGCCGAAACCGAGTTGCGGGAGCGATTCGGGCTCGTGCCTCATGGACTCTCCGAGCTGGGCGCGGCGGGTGGTTTCGAGACGCTCGCAGAGCGAGCTCCTCAACCACCGGAGCTGGCTCGACAACCACCGGAGCCGGCTCGACACGAACGCATCCACAAGGAGGGCGAGGACTGATGGATACCGCGGAGATCCGGCGACGGTTCGTGGCTCACTTCGAGGCTGCCGCGCACACCGCTGTTCCGTCGGCGCCCCTGATCCTGGACGACCCGAACCTCCTCTTCGTCAACGCCGGCATGGTGCCGTTCAAGCCGTACTTCCTCGGCCAGGAGTCCCCGCCGTACTCCCGTGCGGTGAGCGTGCAGAAGTGCGTCCGCACACCCGACATCGAGGACGTCGGCAAGACGACCCGCCACGGCACGTTCTTCGAGATGTGCGGCAACTTCTCCTTCGGCGACTACTTCAAGGAAGGCGCCATCGAGTACGCCTGGGACCTGGTCACCAAGTCGCAGGCCGACGGGGGCTTCGGCATGGAGGAGAGCCGGCTGTGGCCGTCCGTCCTGCACGGCGACGACGAGGCGTTGCGGCTGTGGATGAAGGTCACCGGGCTGCCCACCGAGCGGATCGTCAAGCTCGGGCCGAAGGAGAACTACTGGTCCATGGGTGTTCCCGGGCCGGGTGGCCCGTGCTCGGAGATCCTGTACGACCGCGGCCCGGAGCACGGCCCGGACGGCGAGTTCGAGACGACGGAGCGGATCGCCATGCCGGCCAAGCTCGAGGACCGCTACCTCGAGATCTGGAACCTCGTCTTCATGCAGGACGAGCTGAGCGCGGTCCGGTCCAAGGAGGACTTCGACATCTCGGGGTCGCTGCCCAACCGGAACATCGACACCGGGATGGGGCTGGAGCGCGTCGCCTACCTGCTCCAGGGCGTCGACAACATGTACGAGATCGACGTGATGTACCCGGTGATCGAGAAGGCCGAGGAGCTGTCAGGTCGCCGGTACGGCGCGGGCGGGGAGTCCGGGCACACCGCCGACGACGTGCGGATGCGGGTCGTCGCCGACCACGTGCGCAGCTCGATGATGCTGATCGCCGACGGCGTCACCCCCGGCAACGAGGGCCGTGGCTATGTCCTCCGGCGGCTGCTGCGCCGTGCGGTGCGCTCGATGAGGCTGCTGGGCTGCGAGGATCGCGTGCTCCCCGAGCTGTTGCCGGTCAGCCGCGACAGGATGGGCGAGACCTACACCGAGCTCCACCGTGACTGGGAGCGCATCTCCCACGTGGCCTACGCCGAGGAGGACGCGTTCCGGCAGACGCTGCGTGCGGGCACCCAGATCTTCGACCTCGCCACCGCCGAGGTGAAGGGACGGGGCGACACGATCCTCAGTGGTGAGCGCGCGTTCGCGCTCCACGACACCTACGGATTCCCGATTGACCTGACCCTGGAGATGGCGGCCGAGCAAGGGCTGGAGGTCGACGAGGTCGGGTTCCGCGAGCTGATGGCCCGCCAGCGACAGCGTGCGAAGGACGACGCACGGGCCAAGAAGGGCGCCCACGTCAACACCGCGGCGTACCGCCAGATCGCCGACTCCCTCGGGCGCCCGGTGGACTTCACCGGCTACCGCGAGGTGGTCAGCGAGGGGAGCGTCCGCGGGATCGTGTCGGGTGGCGAGGTCGTGCCCAGCGCCCGCGAGGGCGATGACGTCGAGCTGGTCCTCGACCGCACCCCGTTCTACGCCGAAGGCGGTGGTCAGCTCGCCGACCAAGGGATCATCGAGCTCGAGAACGGCGCCCGGATCGAGGTACGCGACGTCCAGTCGCCGATCACCGGCCTGATCGTGCACACCGCCAAGGTGATCAGTGGCGAGGTGACCCCGTACGTCGGTGCGCACGCGGTGGTCGACGTCGAGCGCCGCAAGTCGATCTCGCGCGCCCACACCGCCACCCACATGGTGCACAAGGCGTTCCGCGAGGCCCTCGGCGAGACCGCCACCCAGGCCGGCTCGGAGAACGCGCCCGGGCGGTTCCGGTTCGACTTCTCGGCCACCGGCGCAGTCCCGGCCTCCGTCATGGGCGACGTCGAGGCGCGGGTCAACGACCTGATCCTCGACGACCTCGGTGTGCACGCCGAGGTGATGAGCCAGGAGGAGGCGGTCCGCGCCGGCGCGATGGCCCTGTTCGGCGAGAAGTACGGCGACCGGGTCCGCGTCGTCTCGGTCGGCGAGTGGGCCCGGGAGCTGTGCGGCGGCACCCACGCCGAGCGCTCGGGCAACCTCGGCGTGATCAAGCTGCTGGGTGAGTCGTCCATCGGCTCCGGCGTACGCCGGGTGGAGGCGCTCGTGGGTGCCGACGCCTACCGCTTCCTGGCCCGCGAGCACGTGCTGGTGTCCCAGCTCTCCGAGGCGCTCAAGGCGCGCCCCGAGGAGCTTCCGGAGCGGGTCAACGACATCATGGAGCGGCTGCGGGCCGCGGAGAAGGCGCTGGAGCAGGCCCGGGTCAGCCAGCTGCTGTCGCAGGGGGCGCAGCTGGCGGCGGACGCCGCCGACGTGAACGGCGTACGCCTGGTCAGCCTGCGTGTCGACGGTGCGGACGCCGGTGACGTCCGCACCATGGCGCTCAACCTGCGCGGTCGCCTGAGCCGGGAGCTGCCGGGCGCGGCGGTGCTGGTCGGCGTCAAGGACGGCAAGGTGTCGGTCGTGGCCGCGACCAACGACCTCGCACGCGAGCGGGGCGTCAAGGCGAGCGCCGTCCTCGCCGCGGTGATGCCGCTCGTACAGGGTCGCGGCGGCGGCAAGGACGACGTCGCCCAGGGCGGTGGGAGCGACGCCTCGCGGATCGACGAGGCGCTCGCGGCGGCCCAGGCCGCGATCGCCCAGGCGTCCGGGGCCGCGTGAACGGGTCGGCAGCCTGATGCGCCACGGCGTACGACTCGGGATCGACCCCGGCGAGGCCCGGATCGGGGTCGCGCGGAGCGACCCGACCGGCTTCCTGGCGACGCCGCTGGTCACCGTCCGCCGCGGCAAGGGCGACCTGGCCCGGCTGGCGCGGCTGGTGCGTGAGGAGAAGGCGACGGAGGTCGTGGTCGGACTGCCCCGGTCACTCTCGGGTACGGAGGGGCCGGCCGCGGTCAAGACCCGGGAGTTCGCGGCGCGACTGGCGGCCCGGATCGACCCGGTTCCGGTACGTCTCCAGGACGAGCGTCTGACGACGGTGAGTGCGGAGGCTATGCTGCGCGACCGAGGAAAGAAGGGTGCCGAACGGAGGGCCGTGGTCGACCAGGCTGCGGCGGTGCTCATCCTGCAACACGCCCTGGATACCGAGCGGGCAACGGGTCGCCCGCCCGGAGAATCAGTACGGGGAGAGACCGTGACAGGAGAGTCATGAACCACCGCAAGGCCTACGGCGACGTCGACCCCATCGAGGCGTCCGTGCCGCAGGAGGAGCCGGCCACGGAGGGGACCGGCGGCGACTACGACCCGTACTACATCGGAGGGTCGCGGAAGAAGAAGCGCGGGTTCGCCGGATGCTTCGCCGTGCTGATCGCGCTCGCCGTCGTGCTCGGCGGCGCCTACTTCGTCGGGACCAAGGGCCTCCACTACCTCAAGGACCACCTCCAGCAGGCCGCCGACTACCCCGGCCCGGGCCACGGCCAGGTGCTGTTCCAGGTCAGGGACGGCGACACGACGGCCACCATCGGACAGAACCTCAAGGCCGACGGCGTGGTGGCGTCGGTGGACGCGTTCATCGCGGCGTCCGACAACAAGAACACGATCCAGGTCGGGTTCTACCACCTGAAGAAGAAGATGGCCGCGGACGAGGCCTTCAAGATCCTCAACAACCCCAAGAACATCGTGACCGACACGGTCACCATCCCCGAGGGGCTCCGGGTCACCGACGTGGTGTCGATCCTGGCCGCCCAGACGAAGTACTCCACCGCAGACTTCCAGTCGGCGCTCAAGGACACCTCGGCGCTCGACCTCCCGTCGTACGCCAAGGGCAACCCGGAGGGCTACCTGTTCCCGTCGACATACGGGTTCGGGCCGAAGGAGACGCCGGTCCAGATGCTCAAGGACATGGTCGACCGGTGGAAGCAGGCCGCCCAGGAGCACGACCTCGTGGCCGCCGCGGCCAAGGTGGGGAAGTCGCCCGCCGAGGTGATGACCATCGCCAGCCTCGTGCAGGCGGAGGGCCGCGGCAGCGACATGCCCAAGGTCGCGCGGGTGATCTACAACCGCCTGGACGGCCCGGGGGACAGGCAGGGCACCAACGGCCTACTGCAGATCGACGCGACCGTGAACTACGCGCTGAACCGCAAGGGTGTGGTGGCGGTGACGAACGCGGAGACCCAGAACACCGACTCGCCGTACAACACCTACATCCACCCGGGTCTGCCGCCGGGCCCGATCAACTCGCCGGGCGACGCCGCGATCAAGGCGGCGCTGCATCCGGCGCAGGGTGACTGGTACTACTACGTCACGGTCAACCTGCGCACCGGCGAGACCAAGTTCGCCAAGACCTACCAGGAGTTCCTGCAGCTCAAGCAGGAGTTCGCGCAGTACTGCACGACGTCGACCCGATGCTGAGCTGGGACGACCGTCGTGCGCTGCGCCGTCCTGGGTGACCCGATCGAGCACTCGCTGTCACCGGCGCTGCACCGGGCGGCGTACGCCGCGCTGGGACTCGACTGGAGCTACGACGCCGTGCGCGTGCCGGCGGGCGGGCTCGCGGCGTACGTCGAGGGGCTCGGTCCGGAGTGGCGCGGGCTGTCCCTGACCATGCCGTTCAAGCGCGAGGTCGTGCCGCTGCTCACGTCATCGGATCACTGGACGGAGGTGTCGGGCGCGGCGAACACCCTGCTCCTGGACGCCCGGGGCGGGCGGCACGGCCTCAACACCGATGTCCCGGGCGCCGAAGCCGCCATCGCCGCGGCGA
>JAFMQY010000201.1 GCA_017354415.1 Nocardioides sp. | reverse complement strand
TCCGCCTCCGCGACCAGAGCGAGCGCGCCGGCCCTGGGCCGGCTGGCCGGCAGCTCGCACCACAGGCACAGACCGCCCGCGGGCAGCCGGAACCGCCAGCCCGGGAGCATGTCGGCCATCGCCGCGGCCAGAGCGTCGCGCTGTTCACGGAGCCGCTCCCGATGACTGGCCCACAGCTCGTCGCGCCGCTGGAGGAGTCGCGCGGCGACCAGCTGCTCGAACACCGGCGACCCGAGGTCCAGCGCCACCCGGGCGCCGACCAACCGCCCGGTGACGTCGGTCGGACACCGGATCCAGCCCATCCGCAGTCCACCCCACAGGCTCTTGCTGACACTGCCCAGGGTGATCGTGTCAGGTGCGAACGTGGCGAACGGTCGCGGCATGCGCCGGCCGTCGAGACGCAGCGCGACGTGCGACTCGTCCACCACGGCGACCGTCCCTGCACGCCGTAGGAGAGCGGCGTACTGCTCGCGCTGGGCGTTGCTCATCAGGTTGCCGGTGGGGTTCTGGAAGTCCGGGATCAGGTAGGCCAGCCGCGGCCTGGCCTCGCGGACGACCCGGCCGATGGCGTCGAGGTCCCAGCCGTCGACGTCCATCGGCACGGGGACGTGGCGGGCGCCGGCACGGCCCAAAGCGGCGTGCGCGTTCGGGTAGCCGGGCGACTCGACGAGCACCCGCTCCCGGGGACCGAGCAGCGCCTGCGCGACCACCATCAGCGCGGACAACGCCCCTGGCACGACCAGCACCTGGTCGGGGTCGGTCGGCAGCCCGCGGGCGTCGTACGTCGCGGCGATCGCCTCCTGCAGCGCCGGGAGGCCGGTCGGGAAGTACCCGTGACCGCCGAGGTAGAGCGGGAGGTCCTGTGTGGCGTCGGTGTACGCCGTAACCAGGCCGGGTGGCGCCGCAGGAGCCGCGCAGGTGAGGTCGATCAGTCCTCCCGCCTCGGCGTGGGGGGCCAGGGTGCGGTCGAAGACCCGGCGACGGCCACCGGGGACGCGGGTGTAGGTGCCGGAGCCCTGCCGCGCGACGGCGAAGCCCGACTCGACGAGCGAGGCGTAGGCCCGGGTGACGGTCGTCCGGGAGACCCCGAGGGCCACGCTGAGGTCTCGCTCGCTCGGGAGCCGCAGGTCGGTGTCCACGCGTCCGTCGCCGATCAGCAGCCGGAGCTCGTCGGCCAGGCCCGCGTAGGCAGGGCTCCGGTCGAACGAGCCGGCGAGGGAGGCCAATCGACTGGCTGCAATGGATCCCACCATGCAGTCCACTTTCTCACAATTGGCTATTGAGTAGTAGACCAATTCTGGTCATTCTCGGGAGCATGTCGGTGACCACCGCTCCGCATATCGTGCTCAGCGAGCTGGGCCCGGTGGCCCAGCTGCGGGCGGGGCGGCTCGGTCGCCGCCTGGTCCAGCTGTACGCCGGGCTGTTGCTCTACGGCTTCTCGATCGCCCTGATGGTGCGCTCGCACCTCGGGCTGGCGCCCTGGGACGTCCTGCACTCCGGCCTCACCCACCACGTCCCGATCGACATCGGCGAGGCCCTGGTGATCGTCAGCTTCGTGGTGATGCTGGCCTGGATCCCGCTGCGGGAGCTGCCGGGCATCGGCACGATCTCCAACGCCGTGGTGATCGGCCTGTCCACCGATGCGTTCCTGGCCATCATGCCGAGCCCGCGTGAGATCGGGATCCGGGCCGGGCTCCTGGTGGCCGGCATCGCACTGCAGGGCCTGGCCACGGCGGCGTACATCGGCGCGCAGTTCGGGCGGGGCCCGCGCGACGGGTTGATGACCGGCCTCGCCCGTCGTACCGGCCGCTCGCTGCGGCTCGTCCGCACGCTGATGGAGCTCACGGTGGTCGCGATCGGTCTGCTCCTGGGCGGGGTCGCCGGCGTGGGCACGATCGTGTACGCCGTCTCGATCGGACCGATCAGTCAGGCGCTGCTGCCGCCACTGATCGTCGCTCCGACACGGCCGGGAGATGTGGTGGTGTAGGTCACACAGGGTACTAGTCTCGTAGAGGCTGTGGCACCGGCCAGAGCCGCGCGAGAGAGGACCGCGCATGTCCGCTGACACCTCCCCCTCACAGCCCGGCAAGAGGCGCGACTTCGCTCTGAAACGCGAGGTCGGGATGATCGGCCTCCTGTGGGCCTCGATGGGATCCATCATCGGCTCGGGCTGGCTGTTCTCGGCCCAGGAGGGCTTGATCGCGGCGGGCCCCTCCGTGATCTTCGCCTGGATCATCGGTGCGGTCTGCATGTTGATCCTGGCCCTGGTCCACGCCGAGCTGGGCGCGATGTTCCCGGTCTCCGGCGGCACCGCTCGCTTCCCGCACTACGCCTTCGGCGGGGCAGTCGGCGCGTCGTTCGGGTGGTTCTCGTGGCTCCAGGCCGCGACCGTGGCGCCGATCGAGGTGTCGGCGATGATCACCTACGCGCAGCACTACGACTTCGCGCACGGCTGGGTGAAGCCCGAGAACGGCGTCCTCACGACCAGCGGCATCATCGTGGCCGTCATCCTGATGGCGATCTTCACCGCCATCAACTTCCTGGGTGTGCGGCTGCTCGCCACGACGAACAGTGCGATGACGTGGTGGAAGGTCGCGGTCCCACTGCTGGTGATCATCGTGCTGTCGTTCCAGCACTTCGACACCGGCAACCTCCACGCCGCAGACGGCTTCGCGCCGGGCGGGCTGAAGGGAGTGCTGGAGGCCGTCTCCACGGGCGGCATCATCTTCAGCTACCTCGGTTTCGAGCAGGCCGACCAGCTGGCCGGAGAGTCCCGCAACCCGAAGCGAGACATCCCGTTCGCGATCATCGGCTCGATGGTCATCGGCACGATCATCTACACGCTCCTCCAGGTCGCGTTCATCTTCGCGCTGCCCTCCAGCGCGATCGGCAACACGTGGACCGATGTCAGCCAGAAGGCCTACTTCACGCTGTTCACCAGCCCGTTCGCCGAGATCGCCACGCTGCTCAGCCTCGGGTGGCTGGCGACGATCATCTACATCGACGCGGTCATCAGCCCGGCCGGGACAGGCATCATCTACACGACAGGTTCGTCGCGCGTGGCCTACGGGCTGTCCCGCAACGGCTACGTCCCGTCGATCTTCGAGTGGACCAACGAGCGCGCGGTTCCTTGGGTGGGCCTGATCGCCGCGTTCATCACCGGGTGCATCTGCTTCCTGCCCTTCCCGTCGTGGCAGTCGCTGGTGGGCCTGATCACGAGCGCGTCCGTGCTGATGTACGCCGGCGCCCCCCTCTCCCTGAGTGCCTTCCGCAAACAGCTGCCCGACCAAGCTCGGCCCTTCCGGCTGCCAGGGGCGCAGATCATCTCGCCGGTCGCCTTCGCGATCGCGAGCCTGGTCATCCTGTGGACCACGTGGAACACCGACTGGAAGCTCGGGGTCTCCATCCTGATCGGCTACGTGATCCTGATCGGCAACCGGCTGCTCCATCTCAACGAACACCGGCCGATGATCAACTGGCGGGCCGCGTCGTGGCTGCCGGCGTACCTGATCGGGATGGGGATCATCATCTACATCAGCTCGTTCGGCCCGCTCTCCACCCCGGTCCTGTCGTTCGGGTGGGACATGCTGGTGACGGTCCTGTTCAGCTTCGCGATCTTCTACTGGGCGATCCAGGTCTGCCTGCCACGCGAGGAGATCGAGGAGATGATGCGCGAGGTCGTGCTGCCCGAGGAAGAGGGTCTGGAGATGATCGGCGCCTGACCGCGTGAGCCGGGTCGTCCGCTTGAGCCCGGCCTAGAACCCGTTGTCGGGCGGACGACCCAACCGGGTACGCCGTCTGTCAGCGCTTGGTGGCGATCACCGCGGAGGTGTCGGGAGCGACCAGCACCTCCACCGCGGCGAACCGCTCGTCGCTGAGCCACTCCTCGCGGAGCGTGTCCACCCGTCCATCGAAGATCGGGGGCCACGACTGGCAGGGCGTGAAGTCGTCGAGCACCACGATCCCGCCCTTGTCCATCAGCTCGACCACCTTCTCCGGACGGGATGCCGACGGCTTGCCGGAGTCGAGGAACAACAGCGAGAACGGGCCACGGTCGAGCAGGGTCGACCAGTCGGCGGCGAGGACCTCCACCTGGTCGTCGTCGCGGAAGATCTCGGAGGCGGCCTCGGCCAGGCTCGGGTCGAGCTCCGCGGTGAGGATCCGGGTGCCGGGTCCGCAGACGCCGGACCGGAGCCAGGCGGTCCCGACACCGCATCCTGTCCCGAACTCCGCCATCGTGCCCCTGCGGGTCGCCGCGAGGGCAGCCAGCAGCCGGCCGGTCTCGTTGCGGCAGAACGAGACGTAGCCGGCCTTGCGGGAGACGTCGAAGGCTCGCGTCACGATCTCCGGCAGCTCCGGGGGAGCACTCATCGAACCGTCCTCACGCTCAGAGTCTCCCATCCCGGATGGCCCGTCTCGCATCGTGAGCGGACCTCGCATTCCAGATGCGGTGCCCGGCCCGACGCCGTACCGTAGAGACATCATGCGGAGCGTGTTCGTACTTATCGAGCGCCGCGGCGGGTCCTGAAAGACGGGACCGACTCGCCGCGGTGTTCGGCGTTCGGCCGCCAGGTTCCGTCACAGCAAGCCCGATGAGCCGCTCCCTTCGAGACGGTCGAAACCGACCTCCTCAGGACAAGCCGCACGGCGGATCCGCACGAGTCTCCTCCCCGCGGGATCCGCACCCCGAGTTCTCGACTCCTTGTTCGTGAGACCCACGACCGGATGCGCCGGCTCCGCCACGCGGCGGCTCGTCACCCGGAAGGCCCGCCACCGCTGGCGGACCATCAGAGTTCAGCAACAAGGAGAGAAGACCGTGTACGACATGTACCCCGAGGACTGGGGTCCGGCGATGCACCAGCCCGAGAACCCGCGCAGCTACGAGGCGATCCAGGCCTCGCTCGACCTGCGGGACCACGGCGGCCAGCGTCCCGACGACAACTAGCCTTCGGATATGCCCTCAGACCTCGCTGACACCGCGGCCGACCCGACCACCTCGATCCGGGTGGCCGTGATCGGTGGTGACGGCATCGGTCCGGAGGTGACCGCCGAGGCGGTGAAGGTCCTCGAGACCGCCGCCCCGGTGAAGGTCGAGCAGACCCGCTACGACTTGGGGGCCGAGCGCTACCTCGCTACGGGGGAGGTTCTGCCGGACTCCGTGCTCGACGAGATCCGCGGACACGACGCGATCCTGTTGGGTGCGGTCGGGGGGAAGCCGGGCGACCCCCGGCTTCCCGCGGGGATTCTCGAGCGCGGCCTCCTGCTGCGCCTCCGCTTCGAGCTCGACCACTACGTGAACCTGCGTCCCGCCCGCATCTACCCGGGTGTGCCGACGCCCCTTGCGGATCCCGGTGACGTCGACTTCGTGGTCGTCCGCGAGGGCACCGAGGGTCCCTACACCGGCAACGGCGGACGGCTGCGCGCCGGTACGCCGGCCGAGGTCGCCACCGAGGTCAGCCTGAACACGGCGTACGGCGTGGAGCGGGTCGTCCGTGACGCCTTCGCGCGTGCGGCCCGGCGACCGCGCCGGAAGCTCACGCTCGTGCACAAGACGAACGTGCTCGTGCATGCGGGCTCACTGTGGTCACGAGTGGTGGCCGAGGTGGGCACCGAGTTCCCCGACGTGAGCGTCGACTATCTCCACGTCGACGCCGCCACGATCTTCCTGACCACTGACCCGTCGCGCTTCGACGTGGTCGTCACCGACAACCTCTTCGGCGACATCCTCACCGACCTCGCGGCCGCGGTCACGGGCGGCATCGGCCTCGCCGCCTCGGGCAACATCAACCCCGAGCGCCGCACGCCGTCGATGTTCGAGCCGGTGCACGGCTCAGCGCCCGACATCGCCGGGCAGGGCATCGCCGACCCGACCGCTGCGATCCTCTCGGTCGGGCTCCTCCTCGACCACCTCGGCCACGCCGACGCCGCCCGTGTCATCGACGACGCGGTGGTCGCGGACCTTGCCTCCCGAGTACCCGGGGCCACCCGGCGTACGTCGGAGATCGGTGACGAGATCGCCGGCCGGGTGGCCTGAGACAACGGCGCCTGTTGCTGTTGGGATCCCCGGTGAGCCGGGTATCCCGTCGCTTCTCGCGTGTTGCAACCCCCGAGAAGCGACAACATCCCGTCGGCGTCGTGACAGCAGTGACCCCTGTGACTCGACCCTGCGACTTTCGATCGGTGGACTAACGTGCGTCCCATGGAGATCAGCACCACCCTCACGACCGAGCCGGTCGATGATGCCCGCCTCGCGGAGGTCCTCGAGAGCCCCGGCTTCGGCACCCACTTCTCCGACCACATGCTCACCGTGGAGTGGACACCGGACGCAGGGTGGCACGCCGGCCGCATCACGCCGTACGGCCCGCTGACGCTCGACCCGGCGACGGCGGTCCTGCACTACGCGCAGGAGATCTTCGAGGGCATGAAGGCCTACCGCCACGAGGACGGGTCGGTCTGGACCTTCCGTCCCGAGGCGAACGCCGAGCGGATGGTCCGGTCCAGCCACCGGCTGGCCCTGCCCGTTCTCGATCCCGACGACTTCGTCCAGGCCGTCGACGCACTCGTGACCGTCGACCAGCGGTGGGTGCCGGACCCGGCCGGGGAGAAGAGCCTCTACGTCAGGCCGTTCATGATCGCCACCGAGAAGTTCCTCGGTGTGCGGCCCGCCCAGCACGTCACGTTCATGGTGATCCTGAGCCCGGCCGGTGCGTACTTCAGCAAGGGTCCGCTGCCGGTCACGCTGTGGCTCAGCACCGCCTACACCCGCGCGGGCCGCGGCGGCATGGGCGCCGCCAAGACCGGCGGGAACTACGCGTCGTCCCTCCTCCCCCAGCAGGAGGCGACCGCCCACGGCTGTGACCAGGTGGTCTTCCTCGACGCGCAGGAGCTGACGTACGTCGAGGAGCTCGGCGGCATGAACATGTACTTCGTCTATGCCGACGGCCGCATCGTCACCCCCGAGCTGGGCACCATCCTCGAGGGGATCACCCGCAGCAGCATCATCGAGCTCGCCGGAAAGCTCGGCTACCAGGTCGAGGAGCGCAAGATCTCCATCG
>JAFMQY010000314.1 GCA_017354415.1 Nocardioides sp. | reverse complement strand
ATCGGTCAGCGTTGCAGCGTGATCCGGGACAGCACGAAACAGGCTGCGCGGCGGCCGTGGCTTGTGCGGCGCATTCGGGCGCGGGGGGAGGTCGATCGGCGGACGCTGCACCTCGTAATACGGGATGCTCGAGAGCAGGTGGGCGATCATGTTGATCCGCGCATTTCGTTTGTCGTCGCCCTCCACCACCCACCACGCGGCGTCGCTGGTATCGGTGTGCACGAACATCTCATCCTTGGCGCGTGAGTAGTCCTCCCAGCGCAGGATCGACTCGACGTCCATCGGCGATAGCTTCCAGCGACGCATCGGGTCGTCGAGCCGCGAGCGGAACCGACGCTCTTGTTCGGCGTCACTCACCGAGAACCAGTACTTGCGCAGCATGATTCCGTCGTCGACCAGGAGGCGTTCGAAGATCGGGCACTGGGCCAGGAACCGCCGGTGTTGCTCAGGCGTGCAGAACCCCATGACATATTCCACGCCGGCACGGTTGTACCACGAGCGATCCATCAGGACGATCTCGCCCGCAGTCGGCAGGTGTGCGACGTAACGCTGGAAGTACCACTCGCCGCGCTCCCGCTCCGTGGGCATGGGTAAGGCGACGATGCGGGCGACCCGAGGATTGAGGTACTCCGTCACCCGCTTGATCGCACTGCCCTTGCCGGCTCCGTCGCGCCCCTCGAAGATCACCAGCAGACGGGCGCCCTCGGTCCGGACCCACTCCTGCATCGACACCAGCTCGGCCTGCAGCCGGAGCAGCTCACGTTCATAGCGCTTACGCGACAGACGCGGGGAAGCGTCGTTCTTGGACTCTGCGGTGGTAGACATCGGCGACCTCCCGATCGAGCGAGTATCGCACCGCGACTTTGGAGGGAGTAGGCACATGGCTACCAAGACTCCGGTGCAGGCGGCACCACGGCGCCCGGTACCGCAACCGCGCAAGCCGCGTCGCTACCTCATCGCCATTGCCGCGGTCGCCGTCGCCGCGGCACTCGTCGTGGGCGAGATGGCCCTGCTGTCCCGGCCAGTGCCCTGATGAGCATCCCGGAGTAACCGCGCCGTCAGGGATCGGCGCGCTGTCTCACCAGACCCGTGGGCGGGCCGTCCCCGCAGCGAGGGAGGCGAGCGGGCCGGCCGGATAGTTCTGCCCGTGCTCCTTGCGTTCGCCGAGCAGGTCGGTGTCGATGATCGCGGGGCTGCCGTCGGGTTCCTCGTAGTCCGCGTCGACGAAGCGGACGCGCTGCAGGTCCAGCCCGGTGACGACCGGGACGTGGGCACCGTCGAAGTCCTCCGGCAGCTGGGTCCGCAGATACACCGTGTCGCCCTCGTCGATGACCTCCACACGGACCTCACCGTCGAGAACGACCGCGTCATGGTCGGCGTCGGACGGGCGTGCGCCGCCGGCGTAGACGTTGCTGTGGAGGTAGACGGGCTGCTTGACCCCGGGAAACCGGGTGTGGTCGCCGGCCGGCTGCTGGTCGATACGGTCCAGGTACTCCGCGAACGTGCTCGGGTGGCCCTCGTATACAGCGGTGCCGTGGGCGGCCCGGGTGTGGAAATTCGACTCGGGCGCGTAGGCCCGGTCCACGTCCCCGCCGAGAAAGATGTTGCCGACATACCGGTCGTCGGCGCCGTAGATCACTGCGTACCCGGCGACCTGCGTGCTGTGCGGGACGTGATACGGCGTGGCGCGGTCCATCACAGGCTCGAGCAGAACCGTGCCGCACACCAGGTTGTTTACGAACGCGCCGCCCTGGCTCATCGATTCGATCGACGCGGCTGAGGCGAACACGTTGTGGTCGACGAGATAGGGCCCATGGCTGACTTCGACGTACAGGTCACGGTTGTTCGCGTAGTAGAGATTGCGTGAGATCCGGGTCCCCTGCGTCTGCCAGTCCAGCCAGGTGCCGAGCGAGCAGTCATGGATGCGGTTGTGGCGGATGATCACGTCGATAGCTGCGTGCAGCTTGATACCGCCGATCTCGTGGCCGTAGAACTCACGCTTCAGGGCGATGTTGTAGATGTGGTTGTCCTCGATCGTTGAGAACACGCAGCCCAGGTGCCCGACGATGCCGTTCTGGCCGCAGTCGTAGATCGTGTTCCGACGGATCACATGCGACCCGATGTGCTCCTTGTCCCAGCCGATGTGACGGGCCGCGAACACGGACTCGAGCTGGTACTGGTAGCCGGGCTTGTCGCCGCGCGCGGTCGCGAAGTTGTGGCCGGTGGATCTCTCCTTGCCGATCGAGATCGCAGAGCACTTGGCGTCATGGATGACGTTGTCCTCGATGATCCAGCCCTTGGCCCAGTTAGGGCCGATCAGGCCCGGCTGGTCGGCGGTGGGCGGGGTCCACGGGCAGGCAGCCTGCGCGAGTTCGAAACCGCGGACGGTGATGAAGTCGAGGTGGTGCTCGGTCGGGTAGAAGACGCAGCGCCGCACGTTGATCTCGACCAGTTCCGCGTTCGGGTCCGCGCCCTGAAAGTTCGCCCAGATGGTCGTCGCGCCCTCCTCGACGTGTGCATACCAGACGTACCGCGTCTGCTCCGGGTTCCGGACGTGGTCGAGCACGCCGGTCCGGTCGTCGAGCACCTCGGTGCGTAGCGGCGGGTCCCGCACCTCGTCCACGGACAGCACCTCGTAGAAGCTCAGGC
>JAFMQY010000313.1 GCA_017354415.1 Nocardioides sp. | reverse complement strand
CGGCCCCGCTACGGCGTCGGTGCAGCAGCCATCCCCGTGGCATCTCGTCCGGCTGGGCACCGGCCCGGACGGCGCGGTCGACGACCCGATGCAGCTGCCGATACGCCCGTCGTACGCCGGCGTCGGTGATCTCCGCTGCCGGGGCATGAGGGTCGAGCCGCGCCTGGAAGAGCATCTCGTCGGTGTAGATGTTGCCGAGTCCCGCAACCTCCGACTGGTCCATCAGCAGCACCTTCAGCCCTGCCCGGCTGCCACGGAGGAGCTCGATCAGGTCGCGCGGGCCCAGGTCGAGAGCGTCGGGTCCGAGTCCGTGCTCCTCGATGTCGGCGTCCACGTCGTCGACCAGGCCGATCTCGCCGAGCTTGCGCTGGTCCACGAAGTGGAGCGCACGGTCGCCGGAGAGCGGCAGGACCACCCGGGTGTACGCCGGCTCCTCCTCCGCGGCATCGGCGACCACCAGGTCCCCGGTCATCCCGAAGTGCAGCCGCAGATGCGGTCCACCACGGGTGACGGCGTACAGGGTCTTCCCGCGCCGGCGCGTCGAGCGGACCCGCGAACCCGCGAGCGACCGGTGCAGCCGACGAGCGCCGACCCCGGCCAGGACCTGGGAGTCGTGGACCGTCGCCCCGCGCAGACTCCTCCCGCGCACGGCGAGGGCGAGTCTCCGGCGGAACACCTCGACGTCGGGGAGCTCCGGCACCGTCAGCCTCGATAGCGGTCGTGACGGGTGACGGGTGCGTATCGCGTGACGTCGCGCTGGATCTCGCGGGCGCGCCGACGGTCCAGGCACGCCGCCCCGACCAGGATGACCCCGGTGAGGACCAGCAGGAGGATGACGGAGGTGGTCATGGTGGTCCGGTACCCGAACCACCACATTTCGTGCATGGGGCTGCGGCGGACGGAAACAGAGACGGGAACGAACCGGAGGTGAGGATGCCGCCGACACCGGCGCCGGCGCTGGCGACCCTGAGCCACGAGCGCTTCTGGGAGCCCGGCTGGGTCTACGAGCGCAAGCTGGACGGTCAGCGGGTGCTCGCCGTCCGCGACGGCGTCGACGCGCGCTTGTACTCCAGGTCCGGGCACGACGTCACCCAGGCCTTCCCCGAGGTGGCAGAGGCCCTGGCCGAACAGGGCAGTGGCGCCTTCGTGATCGACGGCGAGGTGGTGGCGTTCGAGGGCTCACGGACCAGCTTCGCCCGGCTCCAGCCGCGCATCCACGTCTCCAACGCCGAGAAGGCACGGCGGTCGGGGGTCGCGGTCTACTTCTACGTCTTCGACGTACTCGAGGCGGACGGGGAGGACCTCAGCGGCGAGCCGTTGCTCGCACGGAAGCGCCGCCTGCGCACGCTGCTGCGATGGCACGACCCGCTGCGGTCGACGCCACACCGGGTGAGTGCGGGGGAGGAGTGGTTCGCCGAGATCTGCCGCCGCGGCTGGGAAGGTCTGATCGCCAAGCGCGCCGACGCGCCGTACGCCGCGGGGCGAACGGACAGCTGGCTGAAGTTCAAGTGCGAGGCCGGACAGGAGCTGGTGGTTGTCGGCTGGACCGATCCCGAGGGCTCGCGAGAGGCACTCGGGGCGTTGCTGCTGGGCTACCACGACCGCTCGGGCGGGCGCGACGATCTCGTCTACGCCGGCAAGGTCGGCACCGGGTTCTCACGCGCGGTGCTGCGCGACCTATACACCCGGCTGTCCCGGCTCGAGATGGAGGAGTCGCCGTGCACCCGCGGCCGCCTGCCGACCAAGGCCGTCCACTGGGTGCGCCCGGAGCTGGTCGCGGAGGTCGCGTTCACCGAGTGGACCTCGGCCGGGCAGCTGCGCCACCCGCGCTACCAGGGACTTCGCACCGACAAGTCGGCCGACGACGTGGTGAGGGAGGCGCGATGACGGACCGGAGACGAGGCGACATGGAGGTGGCCGGGGTCGAGATCTCGAAGCCGGACAAGGTGTTGTTCCCGGACTCGGACGCGGGCCCCGAGGTCACGAAGCTCGACCTCGCGCGCTACTACGAGTCCGTCGCCGGGGTGATGCTGCCGCACCTGAAGGGCCGTCCCGTCAACATGCAGCGGTTCCCGGACGGCATCACCGGCCAGTCGTTCTACGAGAAGAAGGTGCCGAGCCACTTCCCCGGCTTCGTGCGCACCGTCGAGGTGGCGACTGCGGAGGGCCGGCAACGGCAGGTGGTCGTGAACGAGGCGCGCAGCCTCGTCTACCTCGCCCAGCAGGCCTGCATCACACCGCACACCTGGCTCTGCCGTGCCGACGACCTCGACCGGCCGGACCAGATGGTGTTCGACCTCGACCCGTCCGTGCCCGGCCTCGCGGCGGTACGCCGCGCCACCCGCCTCGTGGGCGAGCTGCTCGACGACCTCGGCCTGACCAGCGTGCTCAAGACGACGGGATCGCGCGGGTACCACGTGGTGGTGCCGCTCCGCCGGGAGGCCGGCTTCGACGACGTCCGAGAGCTCGCGCGCGATGTGGCCCGGGTGCTCGTGGACCGGGAGCCCGACCTGCTCACGCTCGAGGCGCGCAAGGGCAAGCGCGGTGACCGCGTCCTCGTCGACGTGCAGCGCAACGGCTACGGCCAGACCGCCGTACCGCCGTACGCCGTGCGTGCCCGCCCGGGCGCTCCGGTGTCGATGCCGATCAC
>JAFMQY010000200.1 GCA_017354415.1 Nocardioides sp. | reverse complement strand
CGTGCCGTCGCGCCCGAGCCGACCCGCGCCGGGTCCACGATGACGGGGGCGCTCCAGCTGGTCGGCAGGCTGTCGGTCTCGCGCTCGGCGCGGAGCTGATGGTTCGCGCCGGTAGCCGGGTGACCGACCGGTTCGACGTACGGCACATCATCATCGGTCTCACCGTGGTCGCGATCGGTACGAGCGTCCCGAGCTCGCGGTCGGCATCGACGCCTCCCTCAGCGGCAGCCCCGGTCTCGCCATGGGCAACATGGTCGGCACGAACCTGGTCAACATCCTGCTGATCCTCGGCATGAGCGCCGTGACCGTGCCGGTCATCTTCGAGCCGGCGACGATGCGGTACGACCTGCCCGCGATGACCGTGGCAGCGCTGGCGCTGTACGCCTGTCCTTCGACGGCACGCTCGTCCGTCTCGAGGGCGTCGGCCTCCTCGTCGCGGGACTCGCCTACCTCACCGCCCGGGTCTGGGCCGGCCTCCGCGAGAGCGCCGTTACGGCGTACCGGGAAGCCGGCCCGGACGACACCGCGACCGAGGTCCGGCTGGGGCTCGAGGTGGTGCGTCTGGCGTCGGCATCGTCGTGGTGGTGGTCGGCGCCGAGCTGCTCGTGGACAGTGCGGTCGCCAGCGCTCCTGGTGACGCGGACGTGACCTGGCTCCCGGCACCCCGATGCCTGATGCTGGTCACGTGACCAGGCCGGGCGAGTCGTTCATCGGGATGGTCGCGGTATGACGAACATCGCGGATCGCGAGCTCGACCAGGAGCCGCCGCGCGCGCGGTCGCTGACGGCCAAGCTGATCCGCCGAGGGGTGCTGCTCGTCATCTCCCTTGCCTGCGCCAGGATCATCATCGATCTGGTCGGGCAGATCGACTGGAACGCCGTCTGGGATGGCATCGCCCACCTCGAGGCGTGGCAGCTCGCGGTTCTGGTCGGGCTGGTGATCCTGCGGCAGGTGCTGAACGCGATGCCGCTGGTCTACTTCATCCCCGGACTCACGGTCTTCCGGGCCACGGCCTCGGACCAGGGGGCGACTCTGATGTCGATGATCGCGCCGCCGACGGTCGACTCGGTGTTCCGCATCGTCGTGCTGCGCTCCTGGGGGATCGACGTGGACCGGGCCGCCGCGGGCGGCACCTGCAACATCCTGGTGTTCTACATGGCCAGGTGGATCGCCCCACTGCTGGGAGTGGTGGTCCTGATCGGCGTCAGGTTCGACACGACGTACGCCGTGGTGGCGGCCGGCTCCTTCCTGGTCGCCGCGGCCGTCTTCGTCGGCGGCCTGCTGGTGACGAAGTCACAGCCGCTCGCCGAGCGACTGGGGCGTATGGCGGGTCGGGCCGCCCACAAGGTCCGACGGTCGGTCGACCCCGAGCGCTGGGCGGCCGGGGTCGCGAGCTTCCAGCGGCACATCTCCGACCGGTACCGGAAGGGAGTGGCGCTGTCCATCCCCACCCTGATCGTGAAGCTCCTCGTCGACGCCTCGATCTGCCTGGCCGCCATGCGCTTCGTCGGGATCGGGAGCGACGAGCTGTCGTCCGTCGAGATCGTGGCCGCGTTCCTGGTCGTCTTCCCGCTCACCCTGTTCCCGTTCCAGGGGATCGGCATGCTGGACGCCACTCTGGTGGCCGCCCTCACCTCGGTCGGCGGGGTCCACCTCGAGGCACAGCTCGTGGCCGCGATGGTCACCTACCGAGTCATCACCCTGGGCGCGCCCGCCCTGATGGGTGCGCTCTTCATGTTCGGCTGGAGGTACACGTTGCGGAACGGCGACGGAGAGCAGGGCTGAGCCGCCGCACCACACCGGCAGGGTCAGAACTCCACGGGGTCGCGGATGATGGGGCAGGTCATGCAGTGGCCGCCGCCCCTGCCACGACCCAGCTCCGCCCCGACGATCGTGACCACCTCGACCCCGGCCGCGCGGAGCTGAGCGTTGGTGAGCGTGTTCCGGTCGTAGGTGAAGACGACGCCCGGCTCGAGTGCGACCGCGTTGTTGCCGCTGTCCCACTGCTGACGCTCCGACTGGTAGACGTCCCCGCCGGTGCCGATCACCTGGAGCGACCCCAGGCCGAGCGCGCGCGCCACCACATCGACGTACGACGTGGAGCCCTCGTCGAGGACCTCGACGCCGGGCGCCTTGTCCGACGGGAGCAGCGTGAACACGTGTACCCCGTCCATGATCGTCGGGTAGAGGGTCACGGTGTCGCGGTCGACGAAGGTGAACACCGTGTCGAGGTGCATCGCCGCGCGCAGCTTGGGCATGCCCGCGACGATCACGCGCTCGGCGGCGCCGTTCTCGAAGAGCGCGGCAGCCACCTGGGTGATCGCCTGCCGGGAGGTCCGCTCGCTCATCCCCATCAGGACGACGCCGTTCCCGACCGGCATGATGTCGCCGCCCTCGAACGTCGCCTCGCCCCAGTCGCGCTCGGGGTCGCCCCACCAGACGGTCGATCCGACGTAGTCGGGGTGGAACTGGTAGATGGCCTTGTAGATGAGCGTCTCGTCCTTGCGGGCCGGCCAGAAGAGCGGGTTCATCGTCAGGCCGCCGTACAGCCAGCAGGTCGTGTCGCGGGTGTAGAGCGTGTTGGGCAGCGGCGGCATGAGGTACTCGCGGACGCCGGTCGACTCGCGGGCGAGTGCGATGTAGTCGGTGCGGTAGTCCTCGGGGAGGTCCTGGGTGGCCATCCCGCCGATCAGGAAGTCGGCCAGGGGGCCGGGCTCGAGCGACTCGAGGTACGCACGGGTGCCGTCGACCAGGCCGATCCCGACGTGGTTGGGCTCGATCTTGCGGTCCAGCAGCCAGTCGCGGGCACCGTCGACCGCCATGGTCTGGGCCAGCAGGTCATGGAGTTCGACCACGTCGACGCCGGCCTGGGTCAGCTTGTCGACGAAGTCGGCGTGATCGCGTTGGGCGTTCTCGACCCACATCACGTCGTCGAACAGCAGGTCGTCGCTGTTGCTCGGCGTGAGCCTCCGGTGGGCCAGCCCCGGCGCGCACACCAGCACCTTGCGCAGGCGGCCGACCTCGGAGTGCACGCCGTACGTCGAGGAGAGGGACCCCTGGCTCGGCTCGGTCATGGTGGTCTGCCTTTCGTCTGGTCGTTGCTCAGAGGGTGATCCGGCCGGTCCACAGGCCCAGCGCGCCGATGACGCCTCCGGCCACGATCACTGCGTAGACGGCCATCTCGGTCGGGGTGAACATGCGCCGTCCGCGCTCGCTGCGGGCCTTGATGTAGAGCAGCGAGGACGGGGCGAGCAGCACGGTCGCGAGCAGCAGGAACTTCAGCCCCGCGGCCTCGAAGAGGAACAGCGTGTACGCGGTCGCGATGCCGGCGAAGATCGTCTCCTTGCGACGCGTGCCCGGACTGACGTTCTCGTAGGACTCGCCGATCAGGCCCAGCTTGAGCGCGTAGGCCGCCGCGAGGAAGTACGGGATCAGGGCCAGTGCGGTGGACAGATCGAGCATGAAGTTCAGGGCATCGCTCAGGACCAGCGTGGCCGCGAGCAGCACCTGGATCGCGATGGAGCTGACGACGAGAGCAGTGATCGGCGTACCGACGGCGTTCTCCCGGCCGAGGAACTCCGGGAGGTCCTCGTTGCGCGCGGGCATGAACATGACCTCGGCGGCCATCAGGGTCCAGGCCAGGTAGGCACCCAGGACCGACACGATCACGCCGAGGCTGATGAAGACCTTGCCCCAGTCGCCGACGACGGACTGGAACACCCCGATCATCGACGGCTGGCGGGTGTTGGCCAGATCGGGTTGGGTGACGACCGAGTAGCTCGACAACGTGACCAGGGCGAAGATCGAGAGCACGCTCAGGAAGCCGAGAACGGTCGCCCTGCCGACGTCCTCGCGGCGCTCGGCGTAGCGGGAGTACACGCTGGCGCCCTCGATGCCGATGAAGACGAACGTCGTGATCAGCATGGTGTTGCGGACCTGCGTGTTGAGGTCGCCCAGGTCGCCGTACCCGTAGGCGGTCCAGTTGTCGGAGAACACCCCCGCGTCGAAGTTCACGAACAGCACGATGATGAACACGATGATCGGGAGGATCTTGAAGACGGTCACGATCCGGTTGATCACAGCGGCGTCGCGGACACCGCGTGCGATCAGCGTGTGGAAGAACCAGACGCCGATCGAGCCCAAGGCTGCGGCAAGCACCGTGTCACCGTCGCCGAATCCGCTGTAGAACGAACCGATGGTCGCGGTGATGAAGACCCAGTAGAAGGTGTTTGCCGGCGATGGCGCTCGCCCAGAACCCGATCGCGGAGTTGAAGCCGGCGAAGTCACCGAAGCCGGCCTTGGCGTAGATGAAGACACCGGAGTCCAGGTCGGGCTTCCGGATCGCGAGGTTCTGGAAGACGAACGCGAGCATCAGCATGCCCGTGCCGGCAACCGCCCACGCGATCAGAGAGCCCAGGATGCCGGTGGCGACCCCGAACCGGGCCGGCAGGGAGAACACCCCCGCTCCGACCATGCTGCCGACCACCATCCCCGTCAGCGTCGGAAGGGTCAGCTTGGCGGTGCCGGTCGAGGTGGTCTCGGACTCGGTCTCTGTGTTCATGCCGTTGCCTCCGTCTGATCGTGGTCGGCGGGCGCGACCCTGCGATGCGGAACCCGGTGAACGCGTACAGGACGCTGAGTCCACGACTTGCGTAGCAGAAAACGGCGTGTGGGAGGTAGCGCGGAGGGGAGCAACGTCGACGCGAGTCGACGCCCGGGTCGGACCGCGGCCGCCTCGAGACGGGACGGACCGCGATGGCCTTTGCACTGTCGGGACCACGTGGTCCCGACAGTGCAGTGCCCACGAGGCCTTCCCCGGAAGCCCGGTCAGGGGGATGTCATCGCCGCCCGGAACAGAGCGGCGGCCTGGGCGACGTCCTCCGCGGTCGTCTGCCAGCTGGTGACCAGGCGGATGTCGCTGGGGCCGTTGCGGTAGAAGCAGACCCCTGCGTCGGTGACGACGTCGATCGCCGCCGCGGGCAGCTCGGCGAAGGCCATGTTGACGTCGACCCGCTCGACCAGGCGTACGCCGTCGATCGCCCCCAGCTCGGCAGCGAGCGTCGCCATCCGCTCGTTGGAGTTGGCCGCCAGCCGCAGCCACAGTCCGTCGGTGAGGTACGCCGCGAGCTGGGCGGACTGGAAGCGCATCTTGCTGGTCACGTGACCGGCCCGCTTGGTCCGGTACACGAGCTCGTCGGCGATCTCCTCGTCGAACGCGACGATCGCCTCGGCACTCAGCGCGCCGTTCTTGGTCGCCCCCAGTGCCATCACGTCGACGCCGGCCCGCCACGTGAGGTCGGCTGGAGTACAGCCGAGGGCGGCCACGGCGTTGGCGACGCGAGCACCGTCGAGGTGCACCTTCAGGCCCCGCTCACGTGCGATCGCCGTCAAGACCTTGATCTCGTCCGGCTGGTAGACCGTGCCGAAGTCACTCGGCACGGTGAGCGACAGCACGCTCGGCTGGCTCTCATGCGGGTCGCCCCACCGGACGCCGTCGAGCGCCGACCTCAGGTTGTCGGGGTCGATCAGCGCATGGGCGCCGGCCACGCCCTGCATCACGGCACCACCGCCGAAGAGGGACGTCGCCCCGCCCTCGGCGGTGATGATGTGGGCGGAGGGATGACAGAGCACCGCGCCCCAGGGCGGGGTGGCCGCGGAGATCGCGAGGGAGTTGGCCGCCGTCCCGCTGGTCACCGGGAACACCCGCGCTGTCGGGTGCTCGAACACGTCCCGTACGACGTCGTGGAGGTGTGCGGTCAGGTCGTCCCCGCCGTAGGCGAGGGCCGAGCCGGTGTTGGCCTCCTGGACCGCGGCGAGGACCTCGGGCGCGACGCCGGCGGCGTTGTCGCTGCGCAGCTCGATCACGGCCCTAGCCTGCCCTGCGTCTCGGGTCGACCGGCGACCGGCCTCACTTCGGCGGCAGCGAGCGGGCGTAGGCCAGGCCGCGCTCCACCCAGCGGTCGAGCGCGTCCTCCTCGCCGACGGCGTCGGCGGAGACGCGCAGCCAGCCGTCCATCGGACCCCGACCGCCCATCTCGAACGGCGCCGCACCCGGCTCCTCGAGCAGCACCGCCGTCTCGGCCGGCTCGACCCGGACCATCAACCCGCCCTGGCCGCTCGCGGCCACCGCCATGTGTCCGCCGACCAGGAACGCCAGTCCCCCGAACATCTTCTTCTCCTCGACCGGCTCGCCCGCGACATGAGCGCGGATCCGGGCCGCGAGCACCTCGTCATACGCCATGGAGGCACGCTAGTGGTGTGTCTCAGTTTTGGTTGACTGGTTGAGTGCGACGCGGCCTCGTCGGACTTTCTCGAGGATCGAGTCTGCTGTCGCGGTCCAGATCAGGGGCTTGGGGTTGGCGTTGCTGATGGTCAGGTAGGTCTCGATGCTGGCGATCAGGTCGGGGACGCTGGGGAAGCTGCCGCGGCGGATGTTCTTGTCGGTCAGTTCGCGGAACCAGCGCTCGACCAGGTTGAGCCAGCTTGACGAGGTCGGTGTGAAGTGCAGGTGGAACCGGGGGTGCTTGGCCAGCCACGCCTTGGTCTCGGGGTGCTTGTGGGTGTGGTAGTTGTCCAGGATCAGGTGGATTCCGAGCCGCTTGGGCACGTTGCGGTCGATGGTGCGCAGGAAGGTCAGGAACTCCTCGTGCCGGTGCTTGGGGAGACACTGGCCGAGCACCACACCGGTGGCCACGTCGAGCGCGGCGAACAGAGTGGTGGTGCCGTTGCGCTGGTAGTCGTGGGTCATCGTGCCGGCCCGACCCCTGGTCATCGGCAGCGACGGCTGGGTGCGGTCCAGTGCCTGGATCTGGCTCTTCTCGTCCATGCAGAGAACGACTGCCTTGTCCGGCGGGGCGAGGTAGAGGCCGACGACGTCGATCAGCTTCTCCTCGAACTGCGGGTCGTTGGAGAGCTTGAACGTCTCCACCCGGTGCGGCTTGAGTCCACGGGCGTCCCAGATCCGCTGCACCGTCGCAGGGCTGACCCCGACGTGCTCGGCCATCGTGCGACACGACCAATGGGTGTGGCCCTCCGGCTGGGAGTGCAACGTCAGATCGACGATCTCGGCGACCTTCTCGTCGCTGATCGTTGGCTTGCGCCCCCGACCCGCGCGGACCTCCCCGAGCTTTGCC
>JAFMQY010000312.1 GCA_017354415.1 Nocardioides sp. | reverse complement strand
CGACTGCCGGGTGAGCGCCTCCTGGGTGTACGCGACTGCCGGGTGAGCGCCTCCTGGGTGTACGCGACTGCCGGGTGAGCGCCTCCTGGGTGTACGCGACTGCCGGGTCAGCGCCTCCTGGCCGTACGCGACTGCCAGGTCTTCTAGGCTGGACCCGTGCTGGATGGGGTGAGGGTGCGGCTGCGCCAGGGGGCGGATGAGCCGCCGTACGAGCAGATCCGCACCCAGATCGCGGCTCGGGTGGCGTCGGGCGAGCTGCCACCCGGCACGAGGCTGCCGACCGTGCGCGCCCTCGCGAAGACCTTGGGTATCGCCCCCAACACCGTGGCGCGGGCCTACCGCGAGCTCGAGTACGCCGGCCTGGTCGTCACCCGCGGCCGCAACGGGACCGTCGTCAGCGGTGAGGGCGTCGACCGGGCCGCCAAGGAGGCGGCTGCGTCGTACGTCGAGAAGGTGCTCTCGTTCGGTCTGAGCGAACGCGAGGCGGTCGACCTGGTACGGCGGGCTTTCGAACGGCCGACCAGCAGCTGAACGGCGGAACCGGCGTGAGTCCGCAGACGTCGAAACCTCATGCGCACATTGCTCGCGATCCTGGCCCTGGGCGCGGCCCTGTCCGGCTGCGGGGCGCAGACCTCGACAGCCGGACCCACTCACGCGTGCACTCCTCCGCCCGGGGGTCGGTGCGCCGGTGACGTTGCTTGGCACGGACCGATCGAGCTGTCGGCCGATGGCCACCGGCTCCACGGCACAGTTCCCTGCGGTGGCACGCTGCACGCGACCGAGAACGGCGGCACGGTCGCGATCCGGCTGCACCTCGGCGCGGTACCGCGCGGCGGGATGAGCTGCGCGCTGGTCGACGTGGGGGTGCGGATCCCCGAGTCCCTGGGTCACCGCACCGTCATCGACGAGGTGAGCGGAGACACGGTCCGGGTCGTGCGCAGATAGCACCCGGCGCGCATCCGAGCCCGCGCCGAGCCGCTCGCACGCCGTCCGGCAGGATGAGCCCGTGCAGGTGCTCGACGAGGTCCGGGAGGCGCTGGCCGAGGGCCGGGGCGTGGTCGCGCTGGAGAGCACGATCATCAGTCACGGCCTGCCGCGGCCCGACAACGCGCGCCTCGCACGGGAGTTCGAGCAGGCGGTCCGCGACGGCGGCGCGGTCCCGGCGACCGTCGCCGTCATCGATGGCGAGGCCCTGGTGGGGCTCGACGACAAGGCCCTCGACCGCCTCGCGAACGACGAGTCAGCCGTCAAGGTCAGCGTCCGGGAGCTCGCCGCAGTCGCAGCCCGAGGAGGGGTCGGGTCCACCACCGTGGCAGCCACCGCCCATCTTGCGGCGTCGGCCGGGATCACGGTCTTCGCCACCGGCGGCCTCGGCGGCGTGCATCGCGGCGCCGCGGACACCTTCGACGAGTCCGCCGACCTGACCACGCTGTCGCGCACCGGCGTGCTCGTGGTCTGCGCCGGCGTGAAGTCGATCCTCGACGTCGGCGCCACTCTCGAGCGCCTCGAGACGCTGGGCGTGGGCGTGCTGGGCTACCGCACGGACCGGTTCCCCGGCTTCTACCTCGCGGACTCCGGCCACGACGTCGGGTGGCGGGTCGAGTCCGCCGACGAGGTCGCCGCGATCCTCGCCGCCCGAGCCCGCGTCGGTACGACGGACCTCGGGCTGGTCCTGGCCAACCCGATCGCAACCGAGGACGAGCTCGACCATGACCTGCACGACCGGCTGCTGGAGTCCGGGCTCGGCGCCGCCGAGCGCGACGGTGTCCACGGCAAGGACGTCACGCCGTACCTCCTCGACTGGTTCCACCGCGAGAGCGGCGGTGAGTCCCTGCGCGCGAACGTCGCACTGGTCCGTGCCAACGCCCGTCTCGCGGCCGAGGTGGCCACGGCGTACGCCGGGCTGACGGCGGGGCGCACCTCGTGACGTTCATCTGCCTCGGCGACCTGATGGTCGACGTCGTCGCGCGGCTGTTCGGACCGCTCGTGGAGGGGTCGGACAGCCCGGGCGTGATCTCGTACGTCGGCGGCGGCTCGGCTGCGAACACCGCTGCCTGGCTGACCCGGGTCGGCGAGAGCTCGATCTTCGTCGGGGCGATCGGAGACGACGCCGCCGGGGAGCAGCAGGCGGAGAG
The DNA here is from genome assembly GCA_017354415.1 of Nocardioides sp. Taxonomy (GTDB): domain Bacteria; phylum Actinomycetota; class Actinomycetes; order Propionibacteriales; family Nocardioidaceae; genus Nocardioides. Next base: position 528 of record JAFMQY010000312.1, on the reverse strand, counting down.
CCTGCACCGGCTCGGTGTCGACGTTCGCTTCCGGGTCGACCACACCCGGCCCACCGGCACCTGCCTGGTGCTGGTCGCGCCGACGGGGGAGCGGACCATGGTGCCCGACCCGGGCGCGAACCTCGCGCTCCTCGAGCACGACGTGCCGGTCGACGAGTTCTCGGCCGGCGACCATCTCCACGTCTCGGGCTACGCCCTGATGCGCGATTCGCGTGACGCTGCTCTGCACGCCCTTGACACCGCCCAGTCGGCGGGGATGACGGTGTCCGTCGGCGCTGCCTCGGCGGCGCCGCTGAAGGCGCTGGGAGCCGCGGAGTTCCTGGCCATGCTGCCTGCAGACGCCCTGCTGTTCGCCAACGAGCGGGAGGCCGGGGTCCTGGCGGGCAGCGACGGCGGAGCCGTCGGTCTCGCGCGCACGCTGGCCGGATCGGGCCGTGAGGTCGTGGTCACCGCGGGCTCGGGCGTCGCTGCTTGGAGCGACGGCGAGTCCACCGCGTCGATGGCCGCGGAGCGGTTGGACCACCGCCC
>JAFMQY010000311.1 GCA_017354415.1 Nocardioides sp. | reverse complement strand
CGACACGCCACCGAGGGAGAGTGGAGTTATCTCACAAATGAGATACGGTGAGCCCATGACCGAGGACTTCAAGGGCCGAATCGGGAACCTGATCCGCGACGCGCGCACCCACCGCGGGCTCACGCAGCAGCAGTTGGCGGAGCGCCTCAACACCAGTCAGAGCGCCGTGAACCGGATCGAGAAGGGTCATCAGAACCTCTCTCTGGAGATGGTCGCCCGGATCGGCTCGGCTCTCGACTCCGAGATCGTCGCCCTGGGCGGCGGGCCGACCCATCTGCGGATCACCGGTCCGACCACGCTCTCGGGCGAGATCACGGTCAAGACCTCCAAGAACGCCGGTGTGGCGCTGCTCTGCGCGTCCCTTCTCAACCGCGGCAAGACCACCCTGCGCAAGGTCGCCCGGATCGAGGAGGTCAACCGACTGCTCGAGGTGCTCGGCAGCCTCGGGGTGCAGACCCGCTGGATCGGCGACGAGGGCGACCTCGAGATCATCCCGCCCAAGGAGCTCGACCTGAGCGCGATCGACGAGGCCGCGGCCCGGCGTACTCGCTCGGTGCTGATGTTCTTCGGCCCGCTGCTCCACCGCGCCGATACCTTCGAGCTCCCGTACGCCGGCGGCTGCCAGCTCGGCACCCGCACCATCGAGCCGCACATGGCCGCCCTGCGGCCGTTCGGTCTCGAGGTGAAGGCGACGGAGGGCTTCTACCACGCCACCGTCAACCGGGCCGTCGTGCCGACCCGACCGATCGTGCTCACCGAGCGAAGCGACACCACCACCGAGAACGCCCTGATGGCGGCCGCCCTCCACCCCGGCACCACGATCATCCGCAACGCCTCGTCCAACTACATGGTCCAGGACCTCTGCTTCTACCTGCAGAAGCTCGGAGTGGACGTGAAGGGCGTCGGCACGACCACGCTCATCGTCACCGGCTGCGACGGGATCGACATCGACGTCGACTACGCCCCGTCTGAGGACCCGATCGAGGCGATGTCCCTGCTCGCTGCCGCGATCGTGACCGACTCCTCGATCACCATCCGCCGGGTCCCGATCGAGTTCCTCGAGGTCGAGCTGGCGGTGCTCGAGGACATGGGTTTCAAGTACACCTGCTCCGAGGAGTACGTCGCCCGCAACGGCCACACCCGCCTGGTCGACATCACGACGCAGCAGTCCATCCTCACCGCGCCGCTGGACAAGATCCACCCGATGCCGTTCCCCGGCCTCAACATCGACAACCTGCCGTTCTTCGCACTGATCGCGGCGGTCGCCGACGGCCAGACGCTGATCCACGACTGGGTCTACGAGAACCGTGCGATCTACCTCGTCGAGCTCAACAAGCTGGGCGGCCAGGTGAAGCTCCTCGACCCCCACCGGGTCATGGTCGAGGGGCCGACCCGCTGGACCGGCACCGAGATCGTCTGCCCGCCCGCTCTCCGCCCCGCGGTGGTCGTGCTGCTGGCGATGCTGGCCTCCAAGGGCACCTCCGTGCTGCGGTCGACGTACGTCATCCACCGCGGCTACGAGGACCTCGCCGAGCGGCTCAACCAGCTCGGCGCCCAGATCGAGACCTTCAGAGATCTCTGACCGCTCAGCCGGGGCGCGGGAACGAACGCACGCCGTGGGCGCGGTCAGACCGAGTGAGCCGGCCCCCGAGCCTGCCAGGGCGCAAGCAGCGGCGTCAGCGTCAACGCCAACGACCATCGTCCTCGTCGAAGGCCCCAGCGACGCGGCCGTGGTCCGGGTGCTGTGCGCCGCACGCGGTCTGGTGGAGTCGGCCACGACGTACCAGGTGCGTGAGATGGGCGGAGTCACCAACGTCGGTCACCACCTGCGCACGATCCAGGCCGAGGCGGCCGGCCGCGTCCGCGTGCTGGGGCTGTACGACGCTCCCGAGGAGCGCTTCGTCCTCCGCGCCCTGCGCCGTGAGGGGTACGACGTCTCCGACGGCGCCGATCTGGCGGGCCTGGGCTTCGTGCTCTGTGACCGCGACCTCGAGGACGAGCTGATCCGGGCACTCGGTCCCTCCCGGGTCGAGGCGGTGCTTGCGGAGCTCGGTGAGCTGGAACGGTTCCGCGCCTTCCAGCGCCAGCCGCAGTGGCGGGAGCGGGACGTGACCGACCAGCTGCACCGGTTCGCCGGCACCGCCTCCGGACGCAAGCTGCTCCTCGCGCGACGACTGGCCGAGGAGCTGAGCCCCGACACCACCCCGGCCGCGCTGGCCGCGCTGGTCACCGAGATCGAGGCCGCCGTGGAACCGCGATGAGCACCGGTTTCGCGTTCCTGGACGATGACGGACCGGTCCTCGCGTTCGCCCACCGCGGCGGTGCCCGGCATCCCGACCTGGTCGGCCTGGAGAACACGCGGACCGCCTTCGCCCACGCCGTCGCCCTGGGCTACACCTACCTCGAGACCGACGTGCACGTGACCCGCGACGGCATCCTGGTCGCCTTCCACGACGCACTGCTGGAGCGGATGACCGACGGCACGGGCACGCTCGAGGAACTCGAGGCTGCCGACCTGGCCAGGCTGCGGGTGGGTCGCCGCGAGCACGTCCCGACCCTGCTCGAGCTGGTCACCGCGTTCCCGCAGGCGAGGTTCAACGTCGACCTGAAGTCGGCGGCCGCCGTAGCACCCCTGGCTGCGTTCGTGGACGCACACGGACTTCACGACCGGATCCTGGTCGGGTCGT
>JAFMQY010000199.1 GCA_017354415.1 Nocardioides sp. | reverse complement strand
CGGCCCCACCTGCGACTCGGCGACCTCGACGTGGCGGCCCGGCTCGGCGAGGTCCCGCCCGTGCTGGTGGGGACCGACGGCTACGTCGCCCCCGAGGCCGCGCCGGGACTTCCCGCCGACCCGCGCCAGGACCTGTATGCCGCGGGCGTCACCGCGGCCGAGCTGCTCACCGGCCGGATCCCCAGCCACGCGGACGACCTGCCGCGCGGGCCGCTCCGCCGGCTGCTGGCCGGTCTCGTCCACCCCGACCCCGGGCGTCGTACCTCGTCCGCCCACGAGGCGCTCCGCGACCTGCACACGACCGGCGTCCCCACCGGTACGCCCTGGCGGACCCGTCCGCACCCGCCAGACGTGCCCGAGCTGTTCGGCCGCGTCCCGGTCACCGTGCGGTGGGGCTACGGCGTGAGGGCGGCGCAGTAGCCGGCGATCAGCGCATCGGCGACGGTGGCGACGTACGCGTCGTCCGGGAGGTACGACGCGTCGTGGAGCCCGCCGCGCTCCGAGCCCGTGCCGACGAACACCATCAGGCCGCGCACCCGCTCGCAGTACCAGGAGAAGTCGTCGGACCCGAACGAGCGGAACGTCGGGTCGACGGCGTGCCCGAGCTCGGTCAGGATCTCGCCCGTCCGGACTGCCAGCCCCACGTCGTTGTCCAGCACCGGCTCCCCGATCTCGATCGCAACGTCGGCCCGGCAGCCATAGCCGGCGGCCACCGACATGGCGATCTCCTCTATCGCCCGGTGCGCGGTCTCACGGTCGCGGTGCCCCATCGTCCGCACGGTGCCGGAGCACACCGCGCTCGAGGGTACGACGTTGTCCGCGCTGCCGGCGCGCACCTGGGTCACCATGCAAGCCACCCCGGTCGTCGGGTCGACCCGCCGGGCACCCACCTGCTGCAGGGCCACGACGACGGCCGAGATCGCCAGCACCGAGTCGTCGACCGTCTGCGGGTACCCCGAGTGGCCACCCCGACCGGTGACCTCGACCCGGAAGGCGTCCATCGAGGCGTTCACCGGTCCGGGGGTCACCGCGATCACCCCGGTCTCCACCCGTGGCTGCACGTGCGCGGCGACGACGGCCTCGATCCCGTCCAGTCCTCCGCCCTCCACGATGTCCTTCGCGCCCGAGTCGACCCCCTCCTCTCGGGGCTGGAGGATCGCGGCCAGCGGTCTCGGAAGCCCGAGCCCGGGCGCCGCACGCGTCACGGCCGCCAGCCCGGCGAGGTGGACGTCGTGCCCGCAGGCGTGCATCGCGCCGTTCGTGGACGCCCACGGCACCCCCGTCTCCTCGTCGACCGGCAACCCGTCCAGCTCCGCACGCACCGCGATCGCGTCACCTGCCCCGGCGGACAGCCGCAGCAGGCGACCCGTGCCGGCGACGACCTCGCCGTCTCCCAGCCCGATCCAGTCGGTCACAGTCCGCGCCGTCGGCCCTTCGCTGCCACCGAGGGACGGTGAGCGGTGGAGCTCGTGCCGCAGCTCGATCGCCTCAGGGAGCCGCTCCTGCACCGCTGCCCGCCAGCGAACGGCGAGCTCCTGGACCGTCACAACCGGTAGGCCCGTCGCGCGTTCTCGCGCGCCACCAGCCTCGCGACGTACGCCGCGTCGTCCGGCGACGCCTCTCCCGCCTCCACCAGCTCGCCGAGGACAGCGGACATCGACCGTCGGAAGACCCGGGCACCGAGCAGGTAGAGCTCGGCGAGACCGTAGGCGTCGGAGGAGAACAGCAGCTTGCCGAACGGCACGATCTCGAGCGTCTCACGCAACACCCCGGTCGAGAGGGCGCCCGTGTTGTGGGTCGTCAGGCCGAGATCCATGAAGACGTGGTCGAAGACCTGGGCGAGGTACGCCGCCTGGCGGTGGTACGGCCAGTTGTGTAGCAGGAGCACCGGCACGCCACGGTCCTGCGTGGCGCGGAGGAACGCGGTCAACCGCAAGGGATCGCAGTCCAGCAGGTCGAGGTCGCTGTCGCCGTACCCCACGTGGAACTGCAACGGCAATCCCAGGTCGATCGCCGTGTGCGCGAGCCAGCCGCTGACCGTCGGGTCGACCAGCCGCTCCGCGTCGACCCCTTCGAGGGCTCGGCCGAGCTCGTCGGGCGACGGCTCGGTGGCCGGCAGCTCGAGACCGACGCGGTACGCCGCGATGCTCTTCGCCCCGACCGCGCCGGCGACGCGCGCCGTACGCAGCCGCTGCTCGACCTCGGCCGCGAAATCGGTGGCGCCTGCCGCCAGCACCTCCTCCGCCAGCCTCTCGAGCCGGACCACCTCGTGCGCCGTACCCCCGGACAGCGACGCGAGCTCGTCCATCGGCGTCAGGTCGTCCGGTCCGATCCCGGTGTCGACCAGCAGAGTCGCGATCCCGGTGGCAGACATCAGCCGACGGCTCACCTCGGCGCCACCGAGCTCGGTGCGCCGGCGCAGGTACTCACCCGCGGGCACCAGCGGCTCGAGGTCGAGGTACGGCGCACAGTGCCGCCGGACAGCCCATCCCAGGGTCGAGTCGAACAACGTCGTGCCGAGCGGTGACGCCCGGACGGCCTCGTTCATCAGCCCCTCGAACGCCGCCCGGTCCAGGTCTCCGGTGAGGATGCCGTGGCAGTGGTGGTCGACCAGGCCGTCCAGTGCGTCGTCGAGTGGCAGGCCCGGGCCGTCAGCCACTCACGACCTCCGCCTCGTCCTCGGTGTCGCCGCGGTCGAGCTCGCGCAGCCCTCCGGCCAGCCGCTGAGCGAAGCCGGGGACGGCGAAGGCCACGATCGCCACCACGATGATCCATCCGAACGCCACCACCGGGAACCAGCGGGCGGGGTTGGTGGTGGGATACGGGAACACGTTGCGGTAGAGCGTGTAGCCGATCACCACGACCGCCGCGAGTGGGATGACGATCTCCCAGGTGCGGACCTGCGGCATCTTCTTGTCGATCCAGATCAGCTTGATGCAGCCGATCGTGGCCAGCAGGTAGGCCACCAGCAGGATCAAGGTGCCGATGGCGCCGCTCCAGAAGAACGTGTCGAAGGGCTTCGCGCCGAAGGCCACCGCGTCGACGAACCCCATCAGGAAGACCGTCGCGCACACGACGACGGCCGCCAGGGCCGGCGTGGCGTTCGTGCCGGTCCGGCCCAGTGCGTGTCCCGGGACGAGGTCGCGGCTGATCGCGAACAGCAGCCGCGAGGCTCCCACGACGCAGGCCAGGCAGCAGGCGAAGGCGCTGACACAGGCGCCGAGGGTGATCAGGTTTCCCACCCAGGTGCCGATGTACGACGTACCGAGGTCGCCCATCAGGGCCGGCGATGCGATGAAGTTCTTGACGCCCTGGTCGTCCGGGCCGAACGCCATCATCTCGATCGCGGTCACCACGGTGAAGTAGATGCCACCGAAGATCGCGGTGCCGAGAATCGCCCGTGGGATGTCGCGCCGCGGGTTGTGGGTCTCCTCGCCGAGGGTGGACGCGGCCTCGAAGCCTGCGAACGACAGGAGGCCGAAGATGATCCCGAGGAATAGGTCGGAGACCGGCGTTCCGGACGGCACCGAGAACACCTTCATCGTGAACGACGCATCACCCGGCGCGTTGCCGGCGAGCAGCCGCACCAGGACGACGAGCGCGACGACGACGATCAGAGCGACGGTGATCCCCTCGGCGCTCAGCAGCACCTCGGCGGCGCGCTTCGCAGGCACGATCGCGAGGAACAGGGCCAGCGCCAGCGCCACGAAACCGACCAGGAAGCCGGCCCAGTCGGGCTGGTTGTTCCAGACGCCGATGATGTCGAGGAACGACGCCCCGAAGATGCCGGCAGCCGAGGAGGTGACCAGCGCGTAGAAGACGTAGGTGCCCATCAGCCCGAGTCCGGCGATCGCGCCTGCGTGTGGGCCGAGGGTCGCCCCGGTGAACACGTACACCGAGCCGGCATGCCGGTAGTACTGGCACAACCGGACGAAGACGTAGGCGATCAGCAGCACGGCGAGTGCGGCCAGGAAGAACGCCAGCGGCGTGGCCCTGCCGACCAGTTGGGCCGAGGCCTGGGGGTTGATGTTGGCCGCCATGCTCGGCGCCATCAGGGCGACGGACAGCCCGACTGCCTGCCAGACCGAGAGAGAGCGGCGGAGCGACGTGCCTTCGCGAACGGGTGCGGACATGGATCCTCCTCTGGCGGATGATCGTGCTCTGTCGGAGTGTGATCCCGGCCATATTCTTTGTCCAGCACTGTCCATTCCGTGTGCGTGCGCGTGTCGTGCGCACGGATCCGAAAGGGAATGCCTGTGGACCTGGCCGACCGTGACCGCCGTCGGAGCCGCGCGGAGGCGCTCCTCCCCGACCTGCAGAACCGTGGTGTCGTCGCCGTGGCGACCAGCTTCGTCGACAACTCCGGCATCTCCCGGGTGAAGTCGGTGCCCCTCGACCGGCTGCCGGCGCTCGCAGCATGGGGCGTCGGGTTCTCCACGGCGTTCGACTACTTCCGCTTCGACGACTGGGTGGCGGCGCCGCCGGACGGACTCGCCGTGGTCGGCGACCAGCGGATCGTGCCCGACCTGGACCGCTTGGTCGTGCTGTCCGCGCAGCCGGGCTGGGCCTGGGCGCCCGGCGAGCGCTATGCACAGACCGGCGACCCCTACCCGCTCGACTCACGGCTGCTGCTCGCGCGGCTCGTCGACGAGCTGGCGTCGAGGCAGATCCGCGTGCTGTCCGCCATCGAGATCGAGTGGGTGGTCTCCGAGGGCGGCGACGACTACGTGCCCGGTGCGTCCGGCCCGGCATACGGGCTGGGACGGCTGACGAACGCCTCCGACTACTGCCGTGACGTGCTCACGGCGCTCGCGACGCAGGGCGTGGCCGTCGACCAGTTCCACCCCGAGTACGCCGCAGGGCAGCTCGAGGTCTCCGTCGCCCCTGAGTCGCCGGTGCATGCCGCCGACTTGTCGGTGGTCGTGCGGGCGACGATTCGGGCCGTCGGCAACCAGTACGGCCTGCGGACGTCCTTCTCGCCCAAGGTCGACGCGGCCGGCGTCGGGAACGGCGGCCACGTCCACCTCAGCCTCGGTCGCGACGAGCGCAACCTGATGGCCGGCGGGTCCGGTCCTTTCGGGTTGACCGACGACGCGACCGCGTTCGCCGGTGGGATCCTCGAGCACCTGCCGGCGCTGCTGGCGGTCGGGGCGCCGTCGGTGGCGTCGTACCTCCGGCTGGTGCCGCAGCACTGGGCCGGCGCCTACGCGTGCTGGGGTCTGGAGAACCGTGAGGCCGCGCTGCGGTTGATCACCGGGTCACGAGGCAGCGAGGAGTGGGCGGCGAACCTCGAGGTGAAGTGCTTCGACCTGCACGCGAACCCGTACCTGATGCTGGCCGGACTGCTCGCGGCCGGCACCGCCGGGCTGGAGGAGGGGGCGACCCTGCCCGAGCCCGTCGACGTCGACCCGGCGGCGCTCGGCGAGGAGACGCTCGCGGAGCGTGGCATCGCGCGGCTGCCGGGCACGCTGCGGGAGTCGCTGGACGCGTTCGCCAAGGACGACGTGCTGGGCGCGGCGTTCGGCCAGCCGCTCACCGCCGCGATCCGTGCCGTACGCGAGTCGGAGCTGGAGCTGTTCGCCGACGCGTCGCCCGAGGAGGTCGCCGCGGCGAGCCGCTGGGCGCACTGAGGGTGGGCTCAGTTGCGGGTCTTGCTGTTCAGCGCGACCGCGATCGTCATCACGGCGGCGGCGATGATGGCCACCAGGGCCAGGATGAGCACGATCAGCACCACGGCGTCCATGGGCACAGCCTGCCACTGACCGGCCCGGGGGCGCGCTGTCGGCCCGGGTTCCTACGATGGCGGGCATGAGCATCGCCTGGGGAGCCCATGTCGAGCAGACCGACCCGATCGCGGAGGCGAAGGCGCGGCAGGCGGCGCATGTGCAGTTCTTCCTCGGCGACCCGCAGGGCTACAAGGGCCCCGAGGTGCGGTACGCCGGGGGTGCCGACGGGCTGCGGGCCGACGCGGAGGCTGAGGGCGTCGGGCTCTACGTCCACGCGCCGTACATCGTGAACGTCGCCACCACCAACAACCGCATCCGCATCCCGTCGCGCAAGCTGCTCCAGCAGCACATGGACGCTGCCGCCGAGATCGGTGCGCGGGGCCTGATCGTCCACGGCGGGCACGTGAACAGGGACGACGACCCGGCCATCGGCTTCGACAACTGGCGCAAGGCGGTCGAGGCGACGGATATCAAGATCCCGCTGCTGATCGAGAACACCGCGGGTGGCGACAACGCGATGACCCGCTACCTCGACCGGATCAAGGGCGTCTTCGACGCGATCTCCGCGGCGTCCGGCGCGGAGAACGTCGGCTTCTGCCTCGACACCTGCCACGCCCACTCCGGCGGCATCGCCCTGGAGTCGGTGGTCGACGAGGTGCGCGCCATCACCGGCCGGATCGACCTGGTCCACTGCAACAACAGCCGCGACGACTTCGACTCCGGCGCCGACCGCCACGCCAACGTCGACACCGGCACGATCGACCCCGACCTGCTCGCCCAGGTGGTGCGCGACGCCGGCGTACCCGTGGTGTTCGAGACCCCCGGCGGCGCCGACGAGCACGTCGCCGACTTCGAAGCGATCCGTTCCCGGCTCTGACCCTCCGCGGGTACTGCTGATCAGGTCGGCGCGCGCACAAACTGGCCTACAAACGGCAATCTTCGCGTCTCGTGAGCGTCGTTTGACGGCCAGTTTGTTCACGAGCCCGGCCGAGTCACCTCGCTTAGCCGAAGCAGACGAGCGGCGCGGGGGGACCGTCCGGGTCGACCTCGGTCAGCGCCGACGCGAGCGCGCTGGCGGGAGGCCGGCCGTGGGCGAGGCCCCGGTGCACGTTAACGAGTACGTCGTGCGCCACGGCGTCGTTGATCGCTGCCGCGGAGGCGATCACGCAGCGGGCACCGGCGTGCAGCCAGGCCGCTGTCATCCCGATCAGCTCCTCGCCCCCGCGCAGGGTGGAGCGGCCGACCTCGCACGCGGACAACAGCACGACGTCGGGGACGTCGGCCAGCTGGTCGATGTCGTAGCCGAACCACGGTCCGTCGGCGAGCTCGAAGCCGGAGAAGAGCGGGTTCTCCGAGGAGTGCCGGCCGTGCGCGGAGACGTGGAGGACGTCGACCCGGCCGGCGATCTCGGTGACGGCGGCCGCGTTGGCCTCGGCCCCGTGCAGCACCGTCGCTCCCGGCCACACCTGGGCCGCGGC
>JAFMQY010000198.1 GCA_017354415.1 Nocardioides sp. | reverse complement strand
ATCTTCACGGCTCGCAGCTGGCTCAGGTCCCGATCGGACGGGACCCGGCTCTCCGCAAGTCCACCCATCAGGTACAGCTGCAAACTCACGGTTTCTCACCCTCTCGGCCCGTTGTGGGCCTCGTTCGATCTCTTGGTGGAGCAGGGGCTTTCTCGCCATGCTCGGGTATTACGTATGACATCGATGTAACACACCATTGATGTCACCCATTCCCGCCCGCAGCGGGATCCCCAGGCACCATCGGTGGTGCCCCGGGCCGTTGCGCGGCGGGGGTGGGAACTCTGCGGTTTGGCGACAATCCGCGCAGTTGGATCGATCCACCTTGCGGTTTGTGCCCAAACCGCAAGGCCGACCGCCCGCCCAGACCCCGCAGGGCCGCTCGGTCACTCCAGACAGGTCGGGGGCAGGTCGAACCATCGCAGGTGCTCGAAGTCCTTGCTCACGTGTCCCGGGTGGGCGGTCAGGTCGGGGACGTCGGCGGCGCGCAGGATGGCGGCGGCGTCGCGGAGGTGCTCGGCGAGCAGGTCCTCTCCCCCGGTCATCCGCTCGGAGGGCATCTGAGGCCGGCCGGAGGCGTAGGAGATCGCGCGCAGGCTGATCGGAGGCTCGACCAGCCCGTCACGGTGCCGCCACCGCCCGCCCGCGACGTCGAAGCGGTAGTCGTCGAGCAGACGCCAGCCCTCGCGGGCGACCATCCGGACTGCCTCGATGATGTAGTCGGCGACCGTGTCGGAGATGAAGTAGTTGAAGTTGACCCGGACCCAGCCGGGCTTGATGCCCTCGCAGCCGCCGGTGATCTCGCGCTCGAACTCGTGCGACCGCTCGATGTCGATGCCGAGGAGCCGGTGGCCGTACGGGCCGGCGCAGGAGCACCCGCCGCGCGACTGGATGCCGTAAAGGTCGTTCAGCAGCGCGACGACGTAGTTGTGGTGCAGGTAGCGCCCGGAGGGCGACCGGACGACGAAGGAGACGATCGAGAGTCGTTCGGCCTCGAGGTTGCCGAGCAGCTCGATCCCAGGCTCCTCGCGCCACGCCGCCACCGCACGCTCGAGCAGCCGCTCCTCGGCCGCACGGATGGTCTCGGTGCCGACCGCCTCCTTGAGCTGGAAGACGAGCCCGGCCCGCACCGCCTCGATGATCGCCGGGGTCCCTCCCTCCTCCCGGTGCGTGGGGTCGGTGAGGTAGCGGTGCTCGTCCGGGTTGACGTACGCGACCGTGCCGCCGCCCGGCGCGTCGGGCACCCGGTTGGCGAAGAGCTCCCGCCGGGCGACAAGGACACCCGGCGTCGACGGTCCTCCGATGAACTTGTGCGGAGAGAGGAAGATCGCGTCCTTGTAGGCGAGGGGCCGTCCCTCGGGTGCCGCCATCTCGATCGTCACGTACGGCGCGGCGGCCGCGAAGTCCCAGAACGACAGGGCTCCGTGCTCGTGCAGCAGCTCGGAGATGCCGTGGGTGTCCGACACGATCCCGGTCACGTTCGAGGCGGCCGAGAAGGCACCGATCCGGAGCAGACGGTCGGCGTACTTCTCGAGCTGCTCGGCGAGCTCGACCTGGTCGATGTGGCCGTCCGGGTCTTCGTGGATCATGACCACGTCCGCGATGGTCTCCCGCCAGGGGATCTCGTTGGAGTGGTGCTCGTAGGGGCCGAGGAACACCACCGGCCGCTCTGCGGGCGGGATGTGAGCGGTCAGGTCGTGCTGGTCGTCCAGCACCGAGGGGATGCGGAGGCCGAGGACGCCGATCAGCTTCGCGATCGCCCCGGTGCAGCCGGACCCGGCGAAGATCACCACGGTGTCGTCCCCGCCGACCGCGTCGTGGATGATCGCCCGCGCCTCCTCGCGCAGGCGTGTCGTCTGCAGGCCGGTCCCGCTGGACTCGGTGTGGGTGTTCGCGTAGCTCGGGAGCACCTGGTCGCGGATGAAGTCCTCGAGGAACGTCAGGGCCCTCCCGGAGGCGGTGTAGTCGGCGTACGTCACCCGCCGGCGGCCGTACGGCGTCGTCATCACGTGGTCCTCGCCGATCACCGACCTGCGGATCAGGTCGACCAGCTCGCCCCCGTTCGCGTGCACGCGTCAAGACTACGGCTGAGCGGCGAAGAACCACCCGTTCGGGCCATGGTCCATGAAGGAGTATCCGACGGAGGATGGTGCCGTTCGGCGGCGGTCGCGGCCGCTGCAAACCTCGGCAGGGGGACCGGGGCCCGGACGCGCACTCGGGGCGAGGAGTGACCGGCTTCAACGCGGTGACCACGGGGCGCCGTGAGCACGCCGGGCTCCTCGGACGGACCGGCGGCCGCGCCCGTCGCCGTACGACGGAACGCGACCGCCAGGAACCGCTTCTCAGCGGGTCACGAGATCTTCACCTGGAAGGAGCCGTGACCGCGGATGACCGTGCCCTCCGACGGGGTCGTGGAGGTGAGCCGCAGCCGCGCCTTGTGCGCGTACCCGTAGAGGTACACCTTCGCCTGGTCGTTGTGGGTCATGTTCTTCACCAGCTTCTTGACGCCGGCCAGGGTGTGCGGGTGGCTGCGCTCGAACGGGTAGCTCTCCGCGCCGTACGTGGACAGGTACGCCTTCATGCCGGCGGCCTTCGCCGGGATGTCGTAGCCGAACGCGTGCCCGTGCCCCTTCTGGAACACCAGGCGCAGAGTCAACCGGTGGCCCGCCTTGACCAGGGCCGGGTGGTCCTTGTCGACCTTCTTCCACGTGCCGTCGCGATGCTGCTGCATCCCCTTGATCCGGAGTGTGTCGGTGCTGTCATTGACGTTCGAGGTCACGTTCGCCGAGTCGACGGTCACGCCGTTGATCCCCGTGAGCAGCCAGAGCAGGTCGGGCAGGTCCCACGACGATCCGTACGCGATGTCGTACCGGTCGGTGTAGACGTTTCTGCCCTTCAGTGTGAAGGCTCCGTCCGCGCTGTGCCCGGTGACGGTCCACGACTGGCTCTCCGAGCCCGGCTGGTAGGCGTCCAGCACGGTGTCGTGGTTGGCCAGGAGCTCGTAGAACGCCGTGCCCGCGGCCTGGTCGGGCTGCTGCACGTCTGACGTGCCCGTGCGGGTGCGGACCGTTCCGCCGTCGGGCGAGTAGCTCACGTTCGAGGTGATGGACAGGTCCGGCGGCGTGGTACCCAGCATGCCGGAGATCCCGGTCGCGCGGTCCTGGTCGATGGTGCCGAGCACGTCACCGATGTTGGCCACCTTGTACGAGCCCCCGAGCGAGTCGGGCTGGATGAACAGGGTGTCCGCGCCGGCCAGACCCAGTGTGGTCCTGCCGGTGAAGTCCATCGGGTGTCCGAAGCCGACGACCCGGTTGTTGCACACCGAGGTCACCGTGCCGAGCCCGCCCTGGACGATGTCGCCGGTCGAGTAGGTGGCGACGAGGTTGCCTCCGGCCTTGATGTCGGCCGCGACCGGGCTGACAGCGGCCCTTCCAGCGGCGGTGGCGTTCTTCGTCAGGAACGGGCGGTGCCGGGCGATCCGGTCGAGCGAGCGCTGGGAGAGGCCGGAGACGAGGGCCGGCGTCCCGAGCTCGTGGAAGCCCTGCGAGGCCTGCGCCCGGGTCACCTCTGTCCGGGCCGCGATCTGACGCGCGGCAGCAGCCGAGACGTTGAGCCGGGCCGGTGCGGCCTGCCCGGCCCAGGTCTGCATGTCCTGCCACGGCGTGATGCCGGCGATCTGGGTCTCGCCCCAGGACAGGGTGTAGGAGACCGCGCCGATCAGGTCGCCGTTCGCGGCGTACACCGGGGAGCCGGACATGCCGGCCCAGATGCCCGCCTGGTCGATCGTCGTCGAGTGGAGCTCGGCCATGACCAGGTCGACACCGGGCTCGATGCCGTCCTTCATCACCCCGATGACCGAGCCGTTGAAGCCGGTGGGCGCGGTGCCCTGCGTGACGGTGAGGCCGGTCACGGGCTGTGCCGGGGTCAGGTCGGCTATCGAGTACGCCGTGTCGCAGGTGCCCGTCGCGGCCTGGGAGGGGGTCGCCAGAGCGGCTGTTCCGGCGAGGCAGAGCCCCGCTGTGACAGCTGTGGAGACCGCCAGCCGGGCTCGAGAAATTGGTCTGTTCATGAGAGTCCCTCCATTGAGCGCCGTCCCCCGTGGTCGGCGCGTCCTGTCCGAATGGACGCACCGAACAGCGTTTCGGTTGCGTCCTGTTTTCCTCGGGCTCGCCCGGGGCGGACCTAGTCTGGGGACATGTCAGGCGTTGCGCGACGGATCGGCCAGACCGACCGTGTCCGGGTGGTCGAGACCGGGCCCGACGGGGACCGCGCGCGCGAGGACGCCGTGGCCGCGGAGGAGCCGCTCGAGATCCGGGTCGCCTGGCCGGGCGCCGTACCCAGGCGAGCATGGGTGACGATGCGGACCCCCGGCCACGACTTCGAGCTCGCCACCGGCTGGGCGTTCCACGAGGGGCTGGTCGCGGCCGGCGACGTCGCGGAGGTCGGGTACTGCACCGACGTCGATCTGGCACCCGAACAGGAGTTCAACGTCGTGACCCTGCGCAGCGGCCGGCCCGTGGACCTCGGCCATCGCCACGTGACTCTCGCCAGCGGTTCGTCGGCGTGCGGGGTCTGTGGCAAGGACAGTGTCGCCGCCGCGCTCGAGACCGTCCGGGGCACCCCGTGGGCGGGCCCGGAGCCCCGGGAGGACGTCGTACGTCGGCTCCCGTTGCTGCTGTCCGAGGAGCAGTCGGTGTTCGCCCGGACCGGTGGGGTGCATGCGGCCGGGCTGTTCGCCGCCGACGGCGACCGGCGCGTCGTACGCGAGGACGTGGGGCGACACAACGCGGTCGACAAGGTCTCCGGGGCGTGCGTGCTCGCGGGCCGTTCCCCCGCCGACGCCTATCTCGTGGTCAGCGGCCGCGCCGGGTTCGAGCTGGTGCAGAAGGCCGTGGCCGCCGGGGTCGGCAGCCTGGTGGCCGTCGGCGCCCCGTCGTCGTTGGCCGTCCATCTCGCGCGGGAGGCCGGGCTGGCGTTGTTCGGCTTCACCCGCGAGGACAGGACCGTCCGGTACGCATAACCGGGTGGCTCACGCTCGGTCGCCACCGATGCGAGGCACTCGGTGTGACTCCCCACCGCGCTGGGGTTCCGAGGCGGATCGGTCGGCCCGTCAGTTCGCTCCGGTCCGACCCGAGCCCTCCTCGATCTCCCGCTCTCATCGGAACCTCGCAATCTCAGTTCCGGGGCGTGACGGCGTGGTGGCGCTTTTCTGTCGGGGCTCGAACCTAGGTTCGAGCCGTGCGGATCCTTCATACCTCCGACTGGCACCTGGGGCGCTCGTTCCACCGCGTCGGCATGCTCGAGCACCAGGCGGCTTTCGTCGACCACCTGATCGGTGTGGTCGAGTCCGAGAGCGCCGACCTCGTGGTGGTGTCCGGAGACGTCTACGACCGCGCCCTTCCGCACGTGGACGCCGTACGCCTGGCCGACGAAGCACTCTCCCGGCTCGCCGCGTCCCGGGCGAAGGTCGTGCTCACGTCGGGTAACCACGACTCCGCCCAGCGCCTTGGGTTCGGCTCCCGGCTGATCGCCGCCGCGGGCGTCTTCCTCCGCACCGACGCGTCGTCCGTGGGCAGCCCGGTGGTGCTCGAGGACCAGCACGGCCCGGTCGCCGTACACGGCATCCCCTACCTCGACCCCCAGGCCCTGCACGAGCCGTGGGAGCTGCCGGCACGCAGCCACGAGGCTGCTCTGGCGGAGGCGATGCGACGGGTGCGGGTCGACCTCGCCGCTCGTCCGGCACGCTCGGTGGTGCTGGCCCATGCCTTCGTGGCCGGCGGGCTGCCCAGCGACTCCGAGCGCGACATCAGCGTGGGCGGCATCTCGATCGTGCCCGGCAGCCTGTTCGACGGCATCTCCTACACCGCCCTCGGCCACCTGCACGGGCGGGCGGTGCTCGGCGAGACCCTGCGCTACAGCGGGTCACCGCTCGCCTACTCGTTCTCCGAGGCCGGCCACACCAAGGGCTGCTGGCTCGTCGACCTCGGCGCGGACGGCGTCACGGGCACGACGTTCGTGGAGGCGCCCGTGCCGCGACGCTTCTCGACCGTCAGCGGCGACCTCGAGGCCTTGCTCACCGATCCGCGGCTGGACGCCGTCACCGACCACTGGCTACAAGTCACACTCACCGACCACGTCCGTCCCTCCCAGCCGATGGAGCGGCTACGCACGCGCTTCCCCCACACCCTCGTCCTGTCATTCGCCCCGGATGGAGCGCCGACCGCAGGGCCGGTGCCCACGGCGATGTCGGGGCGGAGCGACCATCGGATCGCCCTCGACTTCATCGAGGAGATGCGGGGCGCGCCCGCCACCGACGACGAGGCCGACCTGCTGCTCGACGCCTGCGACGCCTGCGCCGACGACCCCGAAGCCGACACGCTCCTCTCGACGACCACGTCCGGTGGTGGTTGATGCGCCTCCACCACCTCTCCATGACGGCCTTCGGACCGTTCGTCGAGACGGCCAGGGTCGACTTCGACGTGCTGTCGGACGCCGGGCTGTTCCTGCTGTCCGGAGCGACCGGCTCCGGCAAGTCCAGCGTCCTCGACGCCGTCTGCTTCGCGCTGTACGGCGCGGTGCCGGGCGACCGACAGCACGCCGGCCGGCTGCGCTCCGACCAGGCGCCGCTCGGTCTGGCACCTCTGGTCGAGCTCGACGTGACCCTGTCGGGTCGCCGGTTCAGGATCGCGCGCTCACCGGCCTGGGACCGCCCGAAGAAGCGCGGCACCGGCACCACACGAGAGCAGGCACGGGTGACCGTGAGCGAGCATCTCGCCGACGGCTGGCAACCGCTCACGAGCCGTCTCGACGAGGCCGGAGACCTGGTGTCCGGCCTGCTCGGCATGAATCTCGACCAGTTCTGCCAGGTCGCCCTGCTCCCCCAGGGCCACTTCCAGGCGTTCCTGCGAGCCGACTCGGCCGGTCGACACCGGCTGCTGGCACGGCTGTTCCACACCGGCCGGTTCGAACGGGTCGAGGCCTGGCTCCGCGACCACCGGATCGCGCTGCGCCGCGAGTCGGAGGCCCAAGCACAGACCGTCGCCGACCTCGTGAGCCGACTGTCCGAGGCAGCGACCACGCCGGTCCCCGAGGAGCCCGCCGACACCGAGGCCGGCCGTGACGACACGTGCACGGACTGGGCGGCGCGGCTGCTGGACGAGGCCGAGGAGCGCCTCGTCGTCGCCCGCGCTGCTGTGCACGACGCCGTTGCCGCCGAGGGC
>JAFMQY010000075.1 GCA_017354415.1 Nocardioides sp. | reverse complement strand
TGCTTCGGACTCGCGCGGGCGGATACGCTCGGGGTGCCAGCCCCGGCGCCACTCCTCGCCCATGCTCGGGTTCTGGGTGCAGCGGATCGGGGACATCGTCTGGTCGCCGGTGACGCAGATGTTGCAGCCGATGCATTCCCGGATGGTGGCCAGCCGGCCGTCGCGGATCTTGTTGGGCAGGAACGGGTCGGCGATCGAGGGCCTGGCGGCACCGATCAGGTCGAGGATGCCGGCCTTGACTTGGCGGACCATCGCGTCGGGCGAGGTGAATCGGCCGACACCGACGACGGGTTTCGTGGTGAGTGTCTTCAGCCCGGCGACGAACTCTTCCTGGCGCCCTTCGGGCGCGAACCGCGAGGTGACGGAGTCGCCCTCCCAGCTACCCATCGCGAAGTCCCACAGGTCCGGGATCTCGCCGAGCTCGCCGAGCACGGCTTCGATATCGGCACGCGTGATGCCGGTGTCGCCGAGCTCCTCCTCGACCGTGATGCGACAGGCGACCGCAGCTCGGCCGTCGACTTCCTCGACGGTGTCCTCGAGGAGCTCGCGGAGCAGCCGCATCCGGTTGGCCGCCGAGCCGCCGTATTCGTCGGTACGGGTGTTGTAGCGCGGTGAGAGAAAGTGATGCAGCACGCTGTATCCGTGGGCGCCGTAGACGTAGACGAGGTCGTAGCCCGCCTCGAGCGAGCGGCGTACGGCGTTGCGGTGCCAGCGGCGCAGGTCGGCGATGTCCTGCTTGCTCATGGCGCGCGCCTGCACTGGGGCGATCGTGTCGGGCGCCACGGGGAGGTGCACCGGGCCGAGGGGGATCTCGCGGCTGAGCTGGTTCGGTGCGTTCATGCCGTTGTGGGCCAGCTCGATCCCCGCGATCGCGCCGCCTTCATGGATGGCGTCGGCGATCCTGGCCAGGGCGGGGATGTCCTGGTCGTCCCAGATGCGCAGCTCGATGAACGGCGCGATGTCGGAGGTCGCGTGGATCTCGACCTGTTCGGTGCAGACGACTGACCAGCCGCCCTCGGCCTTGATCTTTCGCATGGCCGCCTGCGCGCTTGGGTCCCGGTAGCCCATGCCGTTGCAATGCGGAACCTGGTAGAAGCGGTTCTTGGTGGTCAGGGGCCCGATCCGCACCGGCTCGAAGAGGATGTCGTAGGAGTATGGGCTGCTGGACATGGTGGCTCCTTGTCGGGTCAGGCTCAGGTGGTCCGCTCGCCGGGCAGGACGTCGGTGCGCAGCGGCGGGAGGGCGCCCTCCGCGCCGACCTGCTCCCGCACCGGCCGGGCCCTCAGGTAGCCGACGAGGCCGAGCAGTGCGAGCACGCCGAGCGTTCCAAGGGTGAAGACCTCGAAGGTTTCCCGCGAGACGCCCCAGTGGTCCTTGAACGGGTAGGCGACGCCGAAGACGGCCTCCAGGGTGCCGGGGAAGATCGCCACCCAGGAACCGAGCGCCACCCAGGCGGTGCAGACGCCGACGAGCAGGCGAAAGGCGCCGTCGGAGACGGGGACCCGGAAGGGCCGGGGCGTGTCCGGGAAGGCCCTTCGCAACCTCGCTGCGGAGGGAATGATGGTCAGGTAGGACAGCAGGTAGGTGCTGACGCAGAGGGTCAGGACAACGCTGAACACCGCCCCAGAGGTGCCGTTGACCAGCACCATCGCGGCCACCATGAAGGCCGAGGCGACCACGCCGGTCAGCACGTTGACGCGTACCGGGGTGCCCAGCTTCTCGTTGAAGGCGCCGAAGAACCCGCCGAAGAAGGCACCATCGGCGGCCACCGTCGCCTGGACCCGGTCGCTGACGATCATCCAGGCGGCACCCTGGCCCACGAGGACGAGCACGTAGCCGAACGCCACGATCTTGAGCACGGCGGGGCCGGCCGCGCCGTACACATCGAAGACGCGGCGCATGGCGTCCATCAGTCCGCTGATGCCGGTGATCTTGTTGGCGGGCAGGATGATCAAGATCGCGGCGATCGGCACCAGGTAGCAGGCCGCGGCGACGCCCGCGGACCGGGCCAGCGAGATCGGCACGTCGCGTGAGGGATTCTTCATCTCGCCGGCCGCGCCGTTGCCGGACTCGAAACCGAGGAAGGCGAAGAGCAGTAGCGGGGTGAGCCCGAGGAAGCCGGACATCGTCGGGGAGAGGTCACCCAGACCGATGCCGTGCACACCATGCTGGATGGAGTAGATGATCGCGGTGAGCACGAAGAATCCCAGCACGCAGACCTTGAGGACGGCACCGACCGTGGGCAGCCACTTGCCGTAGCGCAGGCTGGCGATCCCCGAGAGGACGGTCACCCAGATGAAGACCGTCTTGAAGAAGTAGTCCCAGACCCCGTGGGCGGCCAGCGGTGTCACGAACCCGCTCCAGGCCTCGTAGGCGAGGAACGCCATCGTGCCGCCGATCCACACCGGGGTGGTGACCCAGTAGAGGAAGGCCGAGACGGCCGCCGGGATCCTGCCGAACGCGACCTTGACCCAGACGTACGGCCCGCCCTCGTCGGTGAAGGCGGAGCCCACCTCGGCGAAGACCAGCGCGTAGGGGAGTAGAAACGTCACCGCGAGCACGATCGTCCAGGTGAGCGTCTCCCCGCCGAAGCTTGAGATCTGGCCGAGTACCTCGATGGAGACGACCGCTGCGACGAGCAAGAAGAGGATGTCGAAGCGTCGCAGGCTGCGGCGCAGCTTGGCTGTCTGCTCGGCGGCGAGTGCGGTGGAAAGGTGCGACTCGGTGGACATGGATTCTCCTCCGGCTACAGCAGGAGCTGGATGGTGTGTCGAGGGAACAGGTCGCGGCCGAGCCCGGAGGCCTCGCAGAGTCGGTGTGGTCGCGTCCGACCCCTTCGGGCCTTTCTTTGCGGTAAAGCGCAAACTATGGCGCGCTTCATGCCGGCGTCAAGCCCTTCCGCCGGTCGGATAGCGTGGGCGCATGCCGCGACGCAAGGACCAAGCCGCACGCCGGGAACACCTCATCCAGGCGACGCTCCGCACGATTGCCGACCGCGGCCTGGTGGGCGTGACGATGAAGAACATCGCCGAAGAAGCAGGGATCTCGCCACGACTCGTCGCCTACTACTACCCCGACCTCGAGGCGCTGGTAGAGGCGGCACACCAGGTAGCGACCGAGCGCTACTACTGGTCGCGGCAGCAGGCGGTGCAGGACGACGCCCCGCCGCCGACGAAGCTGGCCCGGCTGATGCACTCAGGGCTTCCCCGCGGCAACGACCGGCTGCTGAGCCAGGTACTGGACGAGATCTCGGTGAACGCAGGGCGGAGCCCCATGCACGCGACGTTGATGACGTTGCTGTTCGACCGCGAGGTTTCGCTCTATACGGCCGTGCTCGAGGCCGGCCGGGCGACGGGCGACTTCACGCTGACCGAGCGGGTCGATGTCGTCGCCCGCAACTTCGTCGCGCTCGAGGATGCCCTCGGCATGCACCTACTGGCACAGAACTCGTCGTTGACACTGGAGCGGGCGGAGGAGCAGTTGGCCAGCTTCGCCCGGGCGACCACCGGAACGGACGTCCTGCCTGCCCTCGACGAGGTCGCCGGCTGACCTTGACAGCACATGGCGCCACGTTGATAGTTGCTCTCATCCGCAAAGAATTCCAGCCCTGGCTCCGCAGGAGCGCCTGTGAACCCCAAGTCGAGTGCCACCGCCTTTTACCACGACGAGCGCTGCCTCTGGCACAGCACCGGGGAGGGCGTGTTGTTCCTGCCCGTCGGTGGGTGGCTGCAGCCCCTGGCTTCGGGCGGTCATCCCGAATCGCCGGAGTCGAAGCGGCGGCTGAAATCGCTCATGGACGTCTCCGGCCTGACCGACCAACTCACGGTGCTGTCGGCGGATCCGGTGACAGACGTTGACCTCCTGCGGGTGCACGATCCCGCCTACATCGAGCGGTTCAAGCAGCTCAGCAAGGGGTCCGGCGGCGAGATCGGGCCGGAGGCGTTGTTCTCCCACGGTGGGTTCGAGATCGCCACGCTGTCGGCCGGCCTGGCGAAGCGGGCCGTGGCCGATGTGCTGTCCGGTATTCACCGGAACGCCTATGCTCTGTCCCGACCCCCGGGTCACCACTGCCTGCCGGACCAGGGACTGGGCTTCTGCCTGCTGGCCAACATCCCGATCGCCGTAGAGGCCGCGCGTGCCGAGCAAGATCTGGGCCGCGTCGCGATCGTCGACTGGGACGTGCACCACGGCAACGGCACGCAGCATATCTACTACGAACGCCCGGACACGCTGACGATTTCGCTGCACCAGGAGAACTGCTTTCCGGTCGACACCGGATCGGTGGACGAGCGCGGCGCCGGGGCGGGCCTCGGCCGCAACCTCAACGTGCCGCTGCCCCCGGGCTCGGGCCACGAGACTTACCTGCACGCCGTACGTGAGATCGTGCTCCCCGCGCTCGAGCGCTTCCAGCCGGAGCTGGTCGTGATCGCCAACGGTCTGGACGCCAATGTCGTCGACCCGCTGGCCCGTCAACTCGCCCACGCCGGCACCTTCCGCGAGATGACCCGGCTGGTGGTGGAGGTCGCCGAGACGCTCTGCGAGGGACGGGTGGTGGCCGTGCACGAGGGCGGCTATGCCGAGTCCGCAGTGCCGTTCTGCGGGCTGGCGATCATCGAGACCCTCGCCGGCGTGCGCACCTCGGTGGTGGACCCGTTCGAGGAGACGTTCATCGCCCAGCAGCCGACCGAGCGTGTCGTGGCCTACCAGCGTGCGCTGGTCGACGACGTCGCCCGGGCGCTGCGCCCGTAGGACCGGCTCCGCCGCGTGACGAGGAGAGACCGCCGTTCCGGCTCTCAGCGCATCTGCTCGACGCCACCGGCGACCGCGTCTGCCGCCTGAATCGACGGTCCGGTCTCTTGGAGCTAGAGCGAGATCCAGGTGGTGTGGAGCGAGGTGTACTTGTCGAGCGCGTGCAGGGACAGGTCGCGGCCGTGCCCGGAGGCCTTGACGCCCCCGAACGGCGTCCAGGCGCTGAAGGCGTCGACGGTGTTGACCGAGACGGTGCCGGCGACGAGCCGGTCCGCCACGCGGTGGGCGCGGGCGAGGCTTCCGGTGGAGACCGAGGCCGCGAGGCCGTACTGGGTGCCGTTGGCGATCGCGACCGCCTCGTCCTCCGTGTCGAAGGGGATCACCGCCAACACCGGCCCGAAGATCTCCTCCTGGGCGATGGCCGAATCCGGGTCCACGCCAGTGAAGATCGTCGGTGCGACGTAACAGTCGCTGTCGCCGACGGTCACCCGGTTTCCGCCCGTGACCACCTCCGCAGAGCCGGCTCCAGCCTCCACGTAGCGCATGACGCGGCTGGTGTGCTCGGGGCTTACCAGCGCTCCCATGCCGCTGGCAGGGTCGAGCGGGTCACCCGGCTGGTAGTTCTCGGTCTCCGCGACGAGCAGTTTCACCATCTCGTCGTGGATCGACCGCTCGACGAGCAGGCGGGAGTGGCCGGAGCAGACCTCGCCCTGGTTGAAGAAGATGCCGAACGCCGCCGTGCGCGCCGCCTGGGCGAGGTCGTCGGTGTCGGCGAAGACCAGGTTGGCGCTCTTGCCGCCGCACTCCAGCCAGACCTGCTTCATGTTGGAGTTGCCGGCATAGCCTTGGAAGAGCTTGCCCACCTCGGTCGAGCCCGTGAACGCCAGACAGTCGACGTCCGGGTGCAGTCCCAGGGCGCGCCCGGTGACCTCGCCGGTGCCAGGAACGACGTTCAGTACGCCGTCGGGGAGGCCGGCCTCGGCGGCGAGCTGGGCGATCCGCAGCGCCGACGACGGCGACTGCTCCGCCGGCTTGAGCACAACGCAGTTCCCGGCGGCCAGGGCCGGCGCCAGCTTCCACGCGAGCATGTCGACCGGGTAGTTCCACGGGATGACGGCGCCGACGACACCGAGGGGCGCCCTGCGTACCAGGGCCAGGGACCCCGGCGGCGTCGGTGCGACCTCGCCGGAGATCTTGTCGATCGCCTCGGCGTAGTACCGGAAAAGCCCGACCGAGAAGGGCAGGTCCAGCTCGTAGGCGTCCACCGTCCGCTTGCCCATGTCGAGCGAGTCCAGCACCGCGAGTTCCGCCGCATGCTCCTCCAGCAGGTCCGCGAACCGCAGCAGCGCCTGCCTCCGATACTGGCCGCCCGCCCGGCTCCAGACCCCGGACTCGAAGGCCGCCCGGGCAGCCCGCACGGCGGCATCGACATCCGCGGCATCGCAGTTGTCGACCTCGGACAGCAGCGTCCCGGTCGCGGGGTTGCGGTTCTCGAACGTACGGCCCGCCCGCGCCGGCACGAAACCTCCGCCGAAGAAGGCCTCGGTCAGCAGTTCGGCGTGCTCAGCCTGCTTGACCCAGCCAGTGTGATCGAGTCGAGTCCCGGTCGTGGTCACATCGGTCCTTTCCGTTGGGCGTCCCGCGCTCCGGCGACGTCGATACCCGTCCAGGCGAGCGCGGTGGCGCCGTCGAGCAGTGCTCGTTCGGCCTCCGCGCCGACGCAGTGCGCGGCGAACTCCTTCTGGTGGTTGAGCGCCGGCATGGAGTTGATGCCGATGTAGGGATGGATCGCCGGGACGACCTGGGAGACGTTGCCCATGTCGGTCGAGGCGCGGTTCATCCGGCCGGCGACGTCGTCGTCGGCGAAGACCCGACCGAGCGCCTCGGCGTTCGCGCGGTAGCGGGCAAGCGCCTCCTCGTCGGCACGGAAGTCGGTGTAGGGCTTGCTCTCGGGCTCGATGCTCAGCTCACAGCCCGTGGCGAGGGCCCCGGCCTGGAAGCAGCGCCGGACCTTTTCCTCGGTCTCGGTGAGCTCGTCCATGGACTCGGCCCGGACGTACCAGCGTCCCTCGGTGCGTTCGGGGATTACGTTGGGCGCCTCGCCGCCGTGCGTCATCACGCCATGAACGCGGACGCTCGCGGGAAGCTGCTGGCGAAGCAGCCCCAACGCGACCTGGGCGATGGTGAAGGCGTCGGCGGCGTTGCGGCCGTGTTCGGGGTAGGCCGCCGCGTGCGCCGCCCTTCCCCGGTAGGAGACGTGGGAGTGCGACACCGCGAACGGTCGCGCCTCGGCGACGTCGACAGGCGCGGGGTGAGCCATCATGGCCAGGTCCACGCCGGCGAACGCGCCGCGCTCCAGGAGCTCGATCTTGCCGCCGCCACCCTCCTCCGCCGGAGTGCCGTAGACCTCGACGGTCAGGCCGATCTCGTCGGCGACGGCGGCGAGCGCCAGGCCGGCGCCCACCGACATGGCCGCGATCAGGTTGTGTCCGCAGGCGTGCCCGAGTCCGGGTAGGGCGTCGTACTCGGCGCAGAGCCCGATCCGGAACGGGCCGCTTCCGTGGGTGGCGTGGAAGGCCGTCTCGAGGCCGAGGTAATGCGTGGTCACGTCGAACCCGCCGTCGGCGAGGGCCCCGGCGACCCGCCGGCACGAACGGTGCTCCTGCCAGGCGGTCTCCGGGTCGGCGTGCAGCTCCTCGGAGAGCGAGATCAGGCGCTTGGCCGCCGCGTTGATGACGCGCCTGGCCTGTGCCTTGGGCTCACTCATCGCCCGGCACCCCGTACGACGGCGCGGCCGATGGATCCAGCGCCCGGGTGACATAGTCGTCGGCCTGCGGCTTCCACACCTGCCATGCCTCCTGGAGTTCGGCGATCGGGTCGTCGGCCCAGTCGACGCGCAGGTCGGTGACCGGCCAGGCGACCCGGTCGACGATGACCATGCCGCATGAGCGCACCGGTCCCTCCTCCCCGCCGCTCGCGGCACCGGCGCACAGCGCGGCGAGCAGCCGGTCACCCAGATCGTGCTCGGGATGCGAGGTGAAGGCGTCGAGCATCGCCTGGGGAACGGCATCGTCGGCGAGCAGGTTGCCGGCCGCGACCGCGTCACGGCCGACGGCCGAGCCGTATCGCCCCAGCGTGTGCTCCCCGGAGTAGGCCGCCGCTCGACCCTCCGCATCCACGACTGTGAGCTGTCGGTAGGCGGGATGGGTGGCACCGGCGACGACGTGGTCGAGCGCCTCTTGGGCCGAACGTCCGTCCGCCAGGGCGTCCAGCAGCTCCGGGCCGAGCGTCGGGTCGGTGACGTTCTGGGTGCAGGCCGCGCCCACTCCGGCCCGCGCCCACGCGCACCGCGCGGCCACCGCGGGGCTGGAGGAGGTGACGACCGCTCCGAACATGCCCGTGCGTACACAGCGGCCCGCCAGGGAGAAGGTCACGCGATCACCGCCGTCACGGTGACCTCTACCAGCCACTCCGGCCGTGCGAGTGCCGACACGACGAGTCCGGTCGAGACGTAGAAAACGCCGTTCATCCGCTCGCCGAGAACGCGGTAGACGTCCTCGCGGTACCGCACGTCGGTGATGTACACGTGACAGCTCACGATGTGCTCGGGCGAGGCGCCGGCCTCGGACAGCAGCAGCTCGATGTTGTCGCAGATCTTGTGGGTCTGCGCCGCGGCATCGCCCACCGCGACCGATTCGCGGGTATCGAGGTCCTGGGCCACCTGCCCACGCAGGTAGACGGTGTTGCCGGCCACCACCGCCTGGCAGAGGTCGTTGCTGAGCCGCTGCTCGGGATAGGTGTTCGCGGTGTTGAAGGGCCGCAGCCGGCGGTGCCCGCCAACGGTGATCTCGTCGCTCACGTGCCTCACTTCCCGTCGATGGTCTTGAGGTCGGCCGAGTTCCGTAGCAGCGAGGTCGCCGGCTCGAAGTCGTAGTTGTTGTAGACGGCGAGCAGGTGCGAGAACGGCGGCGACTGCGCGAAGAGCTGGAAGGTCAACCGATGGGTCGCGTAGTCGGAGTTGAGCAGGTCCCGTCCGTAGGCGAGCAGCTTGCGCCGCTCCTCGGCCTCGACGTCGCCGACCGCGAAGTACTTGTCCAGCCACGGGGCGGTCTCGGGGTTGGCGAACTGCGCCGCGCTCGGCGTCAGGCTGATCTGGCAACCGGCCAGATCACGGACGAGGTGCATGATCCGGGGCAGGTTCGTGCAGGCGAACACGCGACCGGAGTACATCGTGGCCTGGTGCGGCATGAGCAGACCGCCGGGGCTCTCCTCGGCGAGCTCGATGGCGGCGGTGAGGAAGGCGTTGATGCCCTCCCGGTACGCCGCCACCTCCGCGATCTTTTCCCGCACCCCTTGGTGCATCTTCGTCCCGGTCTGACGTGCGCTGGCGTGCGCGAAGCCGACCAGGTAATCGGCATAGCGCAGGTGCCGCATGATGAACGGGAAGATGCTGTAGCGGTGCAGCGTGGCCCGGATGAAGGCCGCGGCACGGATGTGCTGGTAGAAGAACACGTCCTCCCACGGGATCAGCACGTCGTCGAAGACGATCATCGTGTCGACCTCGTCGACCCGGTTCGCCAGCGGGTAGTCGTCGCTGCTGCGCACGCCGGCGAAGCCCGAGCGGCAGATGTGCTTGATCCCGGGCGCGCTCATGTCGGCGCGGAAGCCGACGGCATACTCGGAGACCTTGTCGGTCTTCCAGTCCGCGATCGTGGGCTTCACGAATGCCTGGTGCGCGTACGCCGCCGCCGTCTCGAACTTGGCGCCTCGCACGACGATGCCGTTGTCGTTCTCCGCCACCACGCGGAGCAGCACGTCCGGGTCCTGGTCCTGCGGGTAGCGGGAACGGTCACCCTTGGGGTCGGTGTTCGCGGAGACGTGGAACGGGTCCTCGAGGGTCGCCCGGCGGACGTGGTTCTTGATGTTCTCGGAGAAGGCGGGGTCGATCTCGTTCAGCACGTCCTGGCCGTCGAAGAGCGACCACATCTCGCCGACCGTCTCGTCGCCCACTCGGGTGACGACCCCACGGGCGTCGTTCAGGATCGCCTCGACGCCGCGGCGCTTCTGGTGCCAGTCCGCCTTTGTCCGGGGCGGCTTGGAGCCGATCGCGCAGGTCTGCCCGGTCTCCTCGTCGACGTAGGTCATCGTCTCGCGCGTCGCGTCCTCGTGAGCGAGGTCGTAGATACGGGCGCGGATGTCGACAATCGGGTTGAAGGCCGGGTGCGTGGTGACGTCGTCGACCTTCTCGCCGTCGATCCACACCTGCCGTCCGTCGCGGATCGACTCGCGGTAGTCGTTGCCAGTCCTGATCATGGTTTCTCCGGAAGTCGGCGGGACGTGCGTCTCAAGCGAGCATGCGCCACACGGAATGAATCTGTAAAACAGATGTTTTTGGATAATTAGATCGCTTGAAGTGATAGTCCCGAACGGCGCGTGGAAGCGACCAGGTCGGCCGCGCGCTCGGCGACGAGCATCACGGTGACCACTGGATTGGTCGACACGAGCTGGGGAAACACCGAGGCATCCACCACCCGTAGGCCGGCAACGCCGCGGACGCTGAGGTCTGGTCGGAGCACCGCGCCCGGGTCGTCGTCGGCACCGATCCGGCAGGTGCCCGATACGTGGTACACGGTCTGGTGGGTGGCGCGCGCCACCGCGCTCAGTTCCTCGTCGGTCCTGACCTCTGGACCGGGGAAGACCTCGCGGACCAGCCAGGATGCGAATGGCTCGTGCTCGGCGATCCGTCTGGCCAGCCGCACGCCGGTGACCAGCATGCGTTCGTCGTGGCCGTCGGGGTCGGTGAAGTAGCGGTAGTCGATCGCGGGCGGTGCCTCGGGATCCGCGCTGGTGATCCAGACCCGGCCACGGCTGCGCGGACGAGCCACGTTGGGCGCGACGGCGACGATCCGTTCGGGCAGCTCGGCTCCATAGGCCACCGCGTGGTCGGCGACCGCCTCGACCGGGAAGTGCATCAGGATGTCCGGGCGGTCGGGTGAGCCGTCGACGCTCACCAGGGCGCCGGCGTCCCAGCCGCTCGCGCACGTCTCCGGTGGCCGCTCGCGAACCTCCCACACGACCAGGCCCTCGGGATGGTCCATGAGGTTCTCGCCGACGCCGGGCAGGTCCACGAGCACCGGCACGTCGGCGGCCTCGAGCACCGTACGGGGGCCGATCCCCGAGAGCTGCAGCAACCGCGGCGAGTCGATGGCGCCGCAGCAGACCAGCACCTCGCGGGTGGCTCGGACCTCGCCGGTCCCGGCCCCGGTTCGGGTGAGCACCCCCACGGCCCGATCGTCCTCGAGCAACACGCGTTCGACCCGGTGGCCGAGGAGCACGCTCAGGTTCGGGCGGGTGTCGCGCACCGGATGCAGGTAGTGCACCGAGGTCGACGATCGGAGGTTGGTCTCGGGGGTGTAGCCGACCTCGAAGAAGCCGGCGCCTTCGGCATGCTCGTCGAGGCTTCCGTCGTTCCAGGCCCTGCGGTGGGGGACCCCGAGCGCGGCCACCGCCGAGGCGACGACGTCAGCGACCATCGGGTTCCGATCCTCCTCGGCGACCGGCACGATGGGTGTCTTCAGTCGTCCGTAGTAGGGGTGGATGGTGGCCGCGTCCCAGCCGGTGGCACCGCGCTCGACCCACTCCTCGAGATCGGCGGTCAGAGTCCGCCACGCGATCATGGTGTTGGCGTCCGAGCAGCCGCCGAGGATGCGCATCCGGGCCTGCCGGATGCGCGAGTTGCCGCGCGCCTGGGTGACGCTGCGGTAGTCGAGGTCGTACTCCCCCTCGAGCATCTCGGGCCAGCGCCGGATGGACCGGGCGCGAGGTTCGTGCTCGTCGTCGGGTCCCCACTCGACCAGCGCGACCGTGACGTCCGGATCCTCGCTGAGCCGCGCGGCGAGTAGGCAACCCGCCGTACCGCCGCCGACCACCACGTAGTCGAAGGACCGGGTCATGCCGCGCCGCCCTCCGTCGCGAACGAGTCCGTGCGGGCTTCGGTGGGCTCGGCCCGGTGACCGGTGAACTGGGGGAACCTCTTCATCAGCACGTAGTAGAGCGGGCAGATCACGGCCAGCCCGACCAGCCAGGAGATGTCGACGTCGCCCAGGGCCTTGGCGATCGGTCCTTTGAACATGTCGGTGTCGAGGAACGGGATCTGCAGCGCGATCCCCACGACGTAGCAACCGATGGCCACGAGATTGAACGAGCCGTACCTGCCCCCGTCCCGCTCGAAAAGCGAGTCGATGTCGTAAACCCCGTGCTTGATCGCGTAGTAGTCGACCAGGTTCACCGCGGTCCAGGGAACAAGGACGCACAGCAGCAGGAGCATGAAGTTCGTGAAGTTCACCAGGAAGTTGTCCTTGCCGGCAATCGCCATCGTGAGGGCGACGCCGAAGAGGGCGACCGAGACGATGGCGCGGGTCGCCGCACGCGGGATCCAGGACGGGAAGATCGTCTGGCCCACGGTGATCGTGGAGAGCGCCCCGCAGTAGAGGTTCATCGCGTTCGTGCAGGCGATGCCGATGCCGAAGACGCCGATGACGAGGCCGCCGACCCCGTGGGTGAGGTCGTGCAGTCCACCGGCCGTGTCCGCCTTCGGAAGGGCCGCTCCAACCAGTGCCCCGAGGATCATCGGGAAGAACGAGCCGAGCACGGCACCCCAGTAGGTCGCCCAGAAGGCGGCCCGGACGCCGGTATCCCGGGGCATGTAGCGCGTGTAGTCGGAGACGTAGGGTGCGTAGGCGATCTGCCAGAGCGCGGCGAGGGAGAGCGTGCCCATGAAGCCGGCCCAGGTGAAGCCCGACGAATGCAGTGCCCCGGCGGGCAGGTGGTGCACGACCAGCATCCACACGAACGCGAGGACCATCACGACACCGGACACGACGCTCATCACGCCCGTCAGCGCGTGGATGAGCCGGTAGCCGGCGACGGCGCCGAGGACGCTGACCAGACCGATGATGACGATCGACACGGTCTGGTCGGCCCCGAAGAGTTTCGCCACGGCCTGGCCGCCGAGCACCATGTTCGACGCGAAGAAGCCGACGTACATGAAGACCACCAGGGTGACCACCAACAGGCTGCCGAACGACCCGAACTGGGCTCGGGTCTGGAGCATCTGCGGGACGCCCATCTGCGGTCCCTGAGCCGCGTGGAGGGCCATCACCACTCCACCCACGAAATTCCCCAGGGCGAGCGAGAGCACCGCCGCCCAGACCGGCAGTCCGTAGACCGCGGTGGCGACCACGCCTGTGGCAACGGTCAGCAGCATGATGTTGGAGCCGAACCAGATCGTGAACAGGTCGCGTCCCCGTCCGTGCCTCTCGTCCACGGGGATGTGGTCGATGGTGCGCTTCTCCACCGCGAGGGACGTCTCGGTGCGGTCGTTGGCCATGGGGCCTCCTTCTCCGCTCGTGCCCGCACCCGGGCAACCGGTCCGGAAAGTATGAGGCGGCTCACAACGCCGTGACCAATACAGATATCTGTTCCTCTGCATCGATGAACCAGATGGTGCGCCTCTTGACTCGGGCCCGGTCGCCGCGCAAATTTGCAGTCGACCGGAAGGCAGGTTGATGCCCGCAGCCACCACGATCGGCATCGCCCAGTGGCACGCCGACACCGACGACCCCACCCGGAACCTCGATACCGCCCTCTGGGCCATCCAGGAGCTCGCCGACCGCGGCAGCGACCTCATCGTGCTCCCGGAGCTGTGGGCCAGCGGTTACGACGCCGCCCGACTCGAGACGTGCGCGAAAGCGGCGGCCGAGCCCCTGCCGGGCCGGCGAAGCGAGGCCCTGGCAGCCGCCGCTCAGCGGGCGAAGGTATGGCTCGTCGCGGGGTCGGTTCCGGAACTGGACGCCGGGAACCTGTACAACACCGCGGTGGTTTACGGGCCAGACGGCGTGATTCGCGGGAAGCACCGGAAGGCGCACCTGTACCGCCCGACCGCCGAGCACGAGGTCTTCACGGCGGGCGACCGGGTCACGGTCGTGCCCACCGAAAAGTTCGGCCCCCTCGGGGTGGCCATCTGCTTCGACGGTGACCACCCCGCCTACGCTCGTGCCCTGCGCGAGCGGGGTGCCCGGGTGGTCGTCATGGTCGCCGCTTACGAGGTCGGTGCCGAGCACTGGTGGAATCTGCTCCATCCCGCCCACGCCCTCGGCAACGGACAGTGGTGGGTGACGGTCAACCAGTGCGGGGGGTCGGGTCCGGGCGCCATGTTCGGGCGCAGTCGGGTGATCGCACCGGATGGTCGCGTCGTCGCCGAGGCCCCCGCGCTGGACGCGGCGAGGGAGCCCCACCTCATGACGTGCGCGATCGACTTCCACGGGGAGCTCGAGCGGGCCGATGCAGAGTCGGGCCCGCTGTGGAGGGATGCCCGTCCCGATCTTTACTGACGCCCGTGGCGCTGTTGTCCGGCCATGGTGATGAAGGCCTGGGCGCGCCGCGTGAGCCGAATTCCTCGCATCCACGTCACGACGACCTCCAGGGGCGGGAGCTTGTCCCGCAGCTCGAGTACGACGGCACGTTCACCGTCGTACGTCGTCTCCTCGTGCGGACGCTGGTTCAGTAGGGCGAAGCCGTGGCCGTGTGCGACCAGGGCACGCACTGTCTCGTAACCGGAGCTCCGGAACCTGACCCGCGGCTGCACGCCCACGGATGCCATGAGCGAGGTGAAGTACGCGGTCGTGTGGGGCAGGTCGAGCAGCACCATCGGGTCATCGGCGAGGTCGGTGAGCCAGACCCGCTTCCGGTGGGCCAGCCGGTGCTGGGCGGACACGATGACGTACGGCACGGCATCGGCGACCATGATCCGGTCGATGTCCTCGTCCAGGTCGTAGCCGTACATCAAGGCCAGCTCGCACGTGCCATCTCGCAGTGCCTGCTTGAGCTGGGCGTGCTCGGCCTCGTTGATCTGCACCCGGACCTCGGGATAGCGGCGCTCGAACTCGGTCAGCAGAGAGGGCAGATGGAAGGGCGCGAGGGTCGAGAAGCACCCCACGGACAGGCGCCCCACCATCGCGCCGCCCGCGTTCCGCGCGGTCTCCTCCAGCTCGGCCGCGTGGCCCAGGAACCTGTGCAGCTCCTGATAGAAGTCGTGCCCCGCAGCCGTAGGCACCAGACCCCTTGCGTGCTGACGCAGCAGAAGCTGGACGCCGAGCTCCTTCTCGAGCTGCGCGATCGCGGTTGAGACAGCGGACTGCGAGACCATCAGCTCCCGAGCGGCGGCGGTCATGCTCCCGTACTCGACAGCGGCAGCGAAATAACGTAGCTGGACCAGCGTGAAAGACGACACAGACACGAAGGTAGCTATTCAGCGTGAGATGGCTGCTGCGTGAGGTGACCTTGTTCAGGCGGTGCTTGGTGGGGCGAGGGGCACGCAGGCGGCGAGGTAGCCCTCGAAGAGGCGGAGGCGGTGGTCGGCGGACCCGTCGGGATCCTCAGGATGCCATTGGACGCCGACCACCCACTGGCCGGGATGCTCGACCGCCTCGACCACGCCGTCCTCGGCGTACGCCACCGCCACGAGACCCGTACCGACCACGTCGACCGCCTGATGGTGGCCCGACCGCACGGTCAGGTGGCCCGCCCCCGCCAGCGCGGCGAGACGAGAGCCCTCGGCGATGGTGACCTTCTCATCGAGGAACAGCGGTTCGCCGGGGCCGCCGCGGTGGAGCCGGTAGTCCGCGAGGTCGGGGATGAGGGTGCCCCCGTAGGCGATGTTGATGAGTTGGGACCCGCGGCAGACGCCCAGAACAGGTCGACCCGCGGCCACCGCCGCGCGGATGGCGGCGATGCTGTAGGCGTCCGCCCTGCGGTCGACGCCGTAGGAGTTCGCCACGGGGCCGGCGACCCCGTACAGTTCCGCGGCCACGTCACCGCCGCCGAGCAGGAACAGCCCGTCGAATCCGGTGACCGCGCCCGGCTCGCCGATCCCGCCCTGGGAGCAGTCGATGAGCTCGTACCCGGCCCCGAGGTCGCGCAGTGTGGCGAGCGCCGTCCGGGTGAAGCGCCGGACGAGGTCGGCGACCGGCTCGGTGAGATCGGGGAAGTTCAGCGACACCAGCACCGCGATGCGCGGGCCCCCGGCGGCGGGCGCGCCACCGGGCTCCACCTCATGCCGATGGACGACCGGCCGACCGCTCACAGGCCCTCCTTCGTCGGGCCCGCGAGCGAAACGCTGCTGTGCTCATCGGCTCGCTCGCTTCGCCCGTTCACAGCTTGATCCAGGTGGTCTTCAGCTGGGTGTACTTGTCGAGCGCGTGCAGCGACTTGTCACGGCCGAAGCCGGACTGGGCATAGCCGCCGAACGGCACCGTGATGTCGCTCTCGTCGAAGCAGTTGACCCAGACGGTGCCGGCCCTGATCGCCCGGGACATGCGGTGTGCACTCGACAGGTCCTTCGTCCAGACGGCGGCCGCCAGACCGTAGTCGGTGCCGTTGGCGATCCGTACGGCCTCGTCTGTGTCTTCGAAGGTGAGCACCGAAAGGACCGGGCCGAAGATCTCCTGCCGGGCGATCCGCATTCCGGCCTCGACCCGGTCGAAGATCGTGGGTTCCAGGTAGTAGCCGCCTGTCTCCGCCAGCGTCCGGCTGCCGCCCAGCACTGTCTGAGCGCCGTCGTCACAGGCGCCGCGTACGTGCTCGAGGACCCGCTCCAGATGCTGTTCCTCCACCAGCGCGCCGACCGTGGTCCGGGGGTCGAGCGGGTCGCCGACTACCGTACGGCGGGCCGCCTCGACGACCAGGTCGAGTAGTTCGTCCTTGACCGCCCGGTGCACCAGCAGCCGCGAGCCGGCGGAGCACACTTCGCCCTGGTTGAAGAAGATGCCGGTCGCGATCGCCTGGGCCACCATCTCCAGTTCGGGCGCGTCGGAGAGGACGACCTGCGGAGACTTGCCACCGAGCTCAAGAGATACCTGCTTGAGG
>JAFMQY010000074.1 GCA_017354415.1 Nocardioides sp. | reverse complement strand
CCGAACACGATCGCGGCCGTGGCGGCGAACAGCCCGAGCCGCAGCCCGGTGTAGACCCAGAACGCCTTCACCGCTCCAGGGTAGACACGACCACCCCGGCGACCCGAATCCAGGGGTCCTGGCCGCAACCGACCAACCGCGACCTACTCTGTTCCCGTGTGGAGGTTCGTGCTGCTGCTGGCCGTCGTGGCGGTGGGTTCCTATTACGCCGCGCGGTTCCTGCTCGAAGGCTGGCCCCGACGACGTCACGGCGAGGACCAGTACGTCCGCCCGTTCGGCCCGGACGACGACGACGAGTTCCTGTCCCAGATCAGCAAGCGGAACAAGGGCCCCGACGACCCCGAGTGAGCGCGCGTGCGGCCGCGGGTCAGCGGAAGCGCAGGTCGACCACGGGCGCGCCGTTGGCGTAGGAGTGCTGGCTCGTCGTGGAGAAGTAGTTGATCCCGATGAAGTTGAACCACAGCGTCGCCACGCCCACCAGGGCGACCATCGCAGCCTTCCGTCCGCGCCAGCCGGCGGTCGCGCGGGCGTGCAGGTACGCGGCGTACACCACCCAGGTGATGAACGCGACGACCTCCTTGGGATCCCAGTTCCAGTACGACGACCAGGCCTGGTGCGCCCAGATCGGCCCGCTGATCAGCACCGCGAAGGTCCACACCGGGAAGGCGAACGCGTGGATCCGGTAGGAGATCCGGTCGAGCGAGGCCGGCGAGGGCAGCCGGGCGACGTACCCGCGGTCGCTCGGCGTGCCGCGTGACTCGGCGCGTGCCTTCACCAGGTAGAGCGCAGAGGTGATGCCGCCGAGCGTGAAGGCACCGGTGGCGATGATCGCGGACATCACGTGGATGACGAGCCACGGCGACAGCAGCGCCTCGGTGAGCGGCTCCACGGGCGAGTACAGCCACAGCACGGCGACCATCAGCAGGACGAGGACGAACGCGTCGACGATCGGGCCCATCCAGGAGAGCCCGAACCGCTTGCGGAGGAGCAGATAGCCGGCAGCGACCACGAAGGACCCGGTGAGCGTGAACTCGTACATGTTGCCCCACGGCACCCGGCCCGCGGCCATGCCGCGCGAGAACAGCGCGACCCCGTGCGCCAGGCAGGCGATGATCGTCAGGTACAGCCCGAGCCGGCCGAACATCGCGATCCGGTACGACGTGCCCTCGTCGTCCGCACCGGCACCGGCGGCCGAGGCGCCGTCGGTCGAGCCGCTTGCCGCGTCGGTCGAGCCCGTCGCTTGTCCTGAGGAGGCGAGAAACGAGCCGTCTCGAAGGGAGACCACGCCGGACGCGACCCGGACCGCCGGCGTCGAGGCACGCTGCACCGGCCGCGTCCGCAGCGCGCTCCACTCGACGAGGTGTGCCATCAGCGCCAGGAAGTAGACGACCCCGGCTGCGGTGATCGCCTGGTTGCTGAGGGTCTCCCAGCTCATGTCGTCTCCTTCGGCTGCGTCGTGGTGCCGGACTGCAGCGAGTCCACCACGGACGAGACTACGGGGGCCAGGTCACCGCCCCCCGACCGGTCCAATGCGGCCACCTCGACCAACGTCGTCCCGTTCGTACGCCGGGCCCGCACCCAGACGCGGCGCGGCCGGATGAACAGCGACCCGAGGAGGCCGACCAGCGCCAGGATCACACCGAGCAGGGTCACCCAGACGTACGGCGTCCGGCTGATCTGGAGCCGGGTCCAGTGCTTGACGCCGTCGAAGGTGACCGAGCCGGCGCCGTCCGGCAGCTGGATCGTCCCGCCCGGCTGGAGGTCCACTCGGAACATCTTCCCGTCGGGCTTCCTCAGCTGCTGCATATGAGACTTGTCCATGACGTAGACCGACTGCGGCACCCCGGAGTCGAGGCCGAGGTCGCCCTTGTAGGCGAGCATCGAGATCGTCGGGTTCTTGTCGTTGCCCATCACGTTGATCGGGTCGCCGTTCACCATCGCGAAGGTCGGGTAGAACAGGCCCTCGAGCCCGATGTCCGTGCCCGGCTTCAGCCCGGGCGCCTTGATCACGCCGAACGACTCGAAGTTCGAGCTCTCGGGCAGGAAGACCGTCGGGCCGTCGTAGAGCTTGTGGCCCTGCGCGTCGCGGACCGTGATCACCGGGGCGTAGCCGTGACCGATCAGGAAGATCTGGGTCCCGCCGATGGTGAGCGGGTGGTTGACCCGCAGGTCGTAGCTCTGCGGCTTCGACCACGACGAGGGGTCACCGCGGCAGGAGTCGCGGTAGGTCAGTGGCGCCTGGAACCCACGCGCCATCCCCTGTCGCGGCCCGGAGTCGATCCACTGCACCTTGAAGTCGTGGACGGTGAAGCAGAACGGCTCCATCCGGTCGGCGTTGAACAGCGAGCCAGGGGCGAAGTCGTCGTACTGGCTGAGGGTGTTGGAGAAGCCGTTCCCGACGACCAGGATCACGCCGCCCTTGTAGCCGAGCAGGCTGCCGATGGCGAAGCCGACCAGCACGATCAGCACCGACAGGTGGAACAGCAGGTTCCCCGCCTCGCGGAGCTGGCCGCGCTCGGCGGACACCCATCCCTCGCCCGAGTCGGTCGAGCCCGTCGCGACCCGGTTCCGGCGCGCCAGGTGGCGTGCGGCGCGCTCGAGGACGACATCGGGCTCCTGGTCGGTCGTGTACGCCGCGTGGTCCGGCAGCCTGGTCAGGTTGCGGGGTGCGACCGGCGGCTGCCGGCGGTAGCCGCGCCAGTAGACGAACAGCCTCGGGATGATGCAGCCGACGAGCGAGATCATCAGCAGCAGGTAGATCGCGGCGAACCACGGCGAGTGGAACACCGAGAAGAGCCCGAGCTTCTGGTAGATCGGCGTCAGGTGCGGATGCGCCTCCTGCCAGTTCTGCGTCTTGAGAGCGTCGACACCCTGCTGGGGGATCAGCGAGCCGGGGATCGCGCCGAGCGCGAGCAGGAACAGCAGGACCAGCGCCGTCCGCATCGACGTGAGCTGTCGCCAGGTCCACCGGACCAGCTCCCAGGCGGTCAGCTCTCCGGCACCGCGGCCGGGACCCTCGGGGGGCGGCGGCGTCCCGGAGCGGTCCGAGCGGTCGGTGTGGGTGGTCGTCATATGGCCACCGTCGAGTTGCTGACCAGATGGATCTGCAGCCAGGTCACGGCCTGATCCCACCAGCCGGTGACCAACGCGAGCCCGACCAGCACCAGCATCGCGCCGCCGATGCGGGTCACCCACTGCTGGTGGCGGCGGATGATCCCGAAGGCGCCGAGGGCGTGACGGTAGGCGACCGCGGCCACGATGAACGGGAGTCCGAGCCCGATGCAGTACACGCCGGACAGCAGCGCGCCACGCGCGGCGGTCGCCTCGTTGAGCGACAGGTTCGTGATGGCGGCGAGTGTGGGCCCGATACACGGCGTCCATCCGACGCCGAAGAGGAAGCCGAGCAGAGGTGCGGCGGCGAGGCCGACGGCCGGCACCTGGTGGATGCGCCAGTCGCGCTGGAGGAAGGGGATCACTCCGGCGAAGGCCAGTCCGAGCAGGATCGTGACCACGCCGAGCGCGATCTCGAGCTGGCTACGCCAGTCGACCAGCCAGCTTCCGATCGAGCCGGACACCCATCCGAGCAGGACGTAGACGACGGAGAAGCCGAGCACGAACAGCAGCGACCCCGCCAGCATCCGGCCGCGACGGGCGTTCTCGAGGTCGGCGCCGGATAGCCCGGTGGCGTAGGAGAGGTAGCCAGGCAGCAGCGGGATCACACACGGGGAGAAGAACGACACCAGGCCCGCGATCATCGCGACCGGGATCGCGAGGACCAGCGACCCGGACGACGCCTGCTGCTGGAACCACTCAGCCATGACGGACCACGTCCTGCACCAGCTGGACCAGGGTCAGCGTCGACGGCACCCCGCCGTTGATGTCGACGGCCGGACGGCCGTGGGCATCGAGCACCACGGTGGCCGGAACGGAGTTCGGCGTCAGTACGCCCGGGAACGCCAGCAGCGCCTCCCCGCCGGGAGAGAAGAACGACGGCCAGCCGATCCCGAACCGCTGGTTGTACGCCTTGGCCTGCGCGGTGCCGGCATCCCGGCTGTCGATGCCGACGAAGTTCACCTTGCTGCCGAGCTTCTTCTGCGCCTCCACCAGGTACGGCGAGTCCTTGCGGCAGGAGGCGCACCACGAGCCCCAGACGGTCACCACGGTCGGCTTGCCCCGCATGGACTCCAGCGAGAGCGGCTTCCCGTCGAGGTCCCTGCCGGACAAGGAGATCGCGCCGCCCCGGTCGGACATCGGGATGGTCCGGATCGCCCCGTCCCCGGTCACGTAGCCCTTGTCGCCGGTGCCCTGGAGGGAGGTGCACCCCGTCGCGGCGAGCACCAGTCCCACCGCGACCACCAGCCAGGCGAGTCGACGCATGGCTATGGTCGCCGTGCCTCGGGCGCGTTGCCGGCCGAGTACGGCGCCTTCTTGGCGTGCACCGGGATCAGGTCGCCCGCCGGCTCGGAGTAGCGGATCGTGGCCAGGTCGTCACCGTTGAACTGCAGGGAGGTGACCGAGCACAGGGTGCACTGCCGCTTGCGCGGGTCGTGCAGGAACGACCGGTGCTCCAGGGAGAGCCGCGTGATCCAGATCGGCAGCTGGTGGGAGACGATCACGGCCTCGCGGCCCCGGGCGGCGTCGCGCGCGTCGTACACGGCCGCGAGCATCCGGGCGACGACCTCCTTGTAGGGCTCGCCCCAGGAGGGCTTGAGCGGGTTCCACAGGTGGACCCACGTCGACGGTTTACGGAGGGCGTTGTCACCGCGCGCGAACCGCTTTCCTTCGAAGACGTTCGCCGACTCGATGACCCGCGGGTCGAGGACCGGGGTGAGAGCAAGCGCCGCCGCGATCGGAGCGGCGGTCTCCTGGGCGCGCTCGAGGGGCGAGGTGCGCAGGTGCGCGATGTCGCGTTCGCCGAGCGTCTCGGCCACGCGCTTGGCCATCTGCCGACCGAGCTCGGAGAGGTGATAGCCATCGCGCCGGCCGTAGAGCACGCCCTCGGGATTGTGCACCTCGCCGTGGCGGACCAGGTGCACGGTCGTGGACTCAGGCACCGGCGGCCCCCCGGGCGGCGGCCGCCGCCTTCGCGGCGTACGGCAGCGCGTCGAGCACGGTCTGCACCGCGTCGTCGTCGTGCGCGGAGGAGACGAACCACGCCTCGTACGCCGAGGGCGGCAGATAGACGCCGCGGTCGAGCATGGCGTGGAAGAACGCCGCGAACGCCGCGGTGTCCTGGCGCTGTGCCGCCTCGAAGTCGCCGACCGGACCGTCGGTGAAGAAGACCGAGAACATCGTCCCGGCCGATTGCACGACATGCGGCATGCCGGCGTCGGCCAGCGCCTTCGCCGCCCCGTCCTTGATCGCGTCGCCCACCGTGGTAAGCCGCGCGTAGACGTCGTCGGTGGCGAGGCGCAGGGTGGCGAGGCCGGCTGTGGTGGCGACCGGGTTCCCCGACAGCGTGCCTGCCTGGTAAACGGGCCCCTCGGGCGACAGCATGGCCATCACGTCCGCGCGGCCGCCGAACGCCGCCGCCGGGAAGCCGCCCCCCATCACCTTGCCGAAGGTCATCAGGTCGGGAACCCAGCCCTCGACGGCACCGTCCAGGCCCCACTGCCCCTGGCGCGAGGCCCGGAAGCCGGTCATCACCTCGTCGCTGACGAACAACGTCCCGTGTGCCGCGCAGGTCCGGGCGAGGAACTCGTTGAAGCCGGGGTCGGGTGGGACGACGCCCATGTTGCCGGGGGCAGCCTCGGTGATCAGGCAGGCGATCCGGTCGCCCTCGCTCGCGAAGAGGGCTGCCACGGCGTCGCGGTCGTTGTAGGGCAGTACCCGGGTGAGCGCGGTGGCGGCCTCGGGGACGCCCGGCGTGCCGGGGACGGCGTGGGCCTGTCCTGAGGAGCCGAGGGACGAGGCGTCTCGAAGGGTGGTGAGGCCGGAGCCCGCGGAGGCGAGCAGCGCGTCGACGTGGCCGTGGTAACAGCCGGCGAACTTCACGACCAGGTCGCGGCCGGTGAAGCCTCGGGCGAGCCGGATCGCCGACATGGTGGCCTCGGTGCCGGAGGAGACGAAACGGACGCTCTCGACCGGCGTACGCCCGACGATCTCCTCGGCCAGGTCGACCTCCGCCTCGGTGGGAGCGCCGTACGACGTTCCGCGCGCCAGCGCGTCACGCACGGCGGCCATCACCTCGGGGTGGGCATGGCCGAGCAGCATCGGACCCCACGAGCCGACCAGGTCGACGTACTCGCGTCCGTCGACGTCCGTCAGCCGGGCGCCGGCGGCCGAGCGGATGAACCTCGGGGTGCCGCCGACCGCTCGGAACGCACGCACCGGGGAGTTCACACCGCCGGGTGTCACCGCGCACGCGCGCGCGAACAGGGCCTCGGACCGGACGGGACTCACCGGCCCATTGTGGCCGAGCCGCCCAACCCTGCGGCAATCGGGCGTCCGGAGACGTGGGCCACAACCACCCGCGAGCGTGCCACCGACCCGTAACATCGTGCCTCCACGCTCGTTTACCGAAGCGTCAGGGAGGGAACTTTCGAGTCGATGGTCAGATTCGGACGCACACAGAAGGCCGCGGCGTTGCTGCCGCTCGCCGTGCTGTCGGCGGCGTGGACGGCCGGCCTCGTCACCAACGGCTCGCAGGCCTCCGCGTCCGGCGACTCGCAGACGCTCCCCGACGGCACCCGGGTCCCGGCCCACGCCGTCCACACGCCCGCCAGCCTGACCGCGCGGCGCACGCTCGGCCCCGGGATCGCCGGGCACCGGCACGAGATCCTCGCCACGGCATCGGCCAGCGGCATCCCGGCCGTGGCCCTTGCCGCGTACCAGCGCGCCGCGACCATCATCGACTCGGTCGACCACTCCTGCCGGATGCCGTGGCAGCTGGTCGCGGCGATCGGGCGCGTGGAGTCCGACCACGGCCGGGTCGACGGCAACGTGCTCACCAGCCGCGGCCTCGAGAAGCCGGGCGTCTTCGGGCCCGTGCTGGACGGACGGCACGGCACCACCCTGATCAAGGACACCGATGCCGGGCGGTACGACGGCGACACGGCGTACGACCGTGCGGTGGGCCCGATGCAGTTCATCCCGTCGACCTGGGCGATCGTGGGCGTCGACGCCGACAACGACGGCCAGCGCAACCCGCAGGACATCTACGACGCCTCGCTGGCGTCCGCGGTCTACCTCTGCTCCGGTCCCGACGATCTGTCCACCACCGCCGGCCAGCGCGCCGCGGTGTACCGCTACAACCACAGCGGGCGGTACGTCGACCTCGTGCTCGCGATCGAGCACGCCTACCAGCGCGGCGACTACGCCGCGGTGCCCGACGGAACCACCACGACCGGCGACTTCTCGTTCGCCGCGCCGCCGACCCACGCTGCTCACCAGCGGCACAGTCACCCGCGGTCGCGGGGCCACCATGTCCCGAGCACCCCGGCCCCGACGCCGACCCCGACCTCGCCGACCTCCGGTCCCACGGCCGGTCCGACCACGCCACCGAGCACCGGGCCGTCCAGCAGCCCGACGTCCTCCCCGACGGGACTGCTGCCGACGAAGCTTCCCACCAGTCTGCCGACGTCGCTGCCGACGAAGGTCCCTACCAGCCTGCCGACGATCCTGACCAAGGCCCAGGCGATCGCCCGGTGCCTGGCGAAGGGCCTGATCGACAACCCGCTCGACCCGAACGACGCCTTCGACCGGTGCGTCTACAAGCTCACACACTGACGGGCGGCCCGCGTCAGCAGGGCCGTCAGCAGGGCCGTCAGCGGGTGAGAAGGCGGGCGACCTCGGCGGCCCAGTAGGTCAGCACCACATCGGCGCCGGCCCGCCGGATCGAGGTGAGCACCTCGAAGATCGCGCGCTCCCGGTCGATCCAGCCGTTCGCGGCTGCCGCCTCGACCATGGAGTACTCGCCCGACACGTTGTACGCCGCCACCGGCACGTCGACCGCCTCGCGCACCCGGCGTACGACGTCGAGATAGCCGAGCGCGGGCTTGACCATCACGATGTCGGCGCCCTCGGCGACGTCGAGCAGGGCCTCCCGTACGCCCTCGCGGGCGTTCGCGGGGTCCTGCTGATAGGTGCGCCGGTCGCCCTGCAGCGAGGAGTCGACCGCTTCGCGGAACGGCCCGAAGAACGCGGACGCGTACTTCGCGGAGTAGGCCAGGATCGCGACATCGGCGTGGCCGGCCCCGTCGAGGGCGCCGCGGATCGCCGCCACCTGGCCGTCCATCATCCCGCTGGGTCCGACCATGTCGATCCCGGCGTCGGCCTGGGCGAGCGCCATCTCGGCGTACACCTGGAGGGTCCGGTCGTTGTCGACGCGGCCGTCGGGCGTGAGCACGCCGCAATGGCCGTGGTCGGTGAACTCGTCGAGGCAGAGGTCGCTCACCACGGTGAGCGCGTCGCCCACCTCGGCGACCACGTCGGTGATCGCGAGGTTGAGCACGCCCGACGGGTCGACGGCACCGGAGCCCTGGGCGTCCTTGTGCTCGGGGATGCCGAACAGCACGACCCCACCCAGGCCGAGCTCGGCTGCTTCGTGCGCGGCCTTGAGCAGGGAGTCGCGCGTGTGCTGGACAACGCCCGGCATCGAGGAGATCGGGCGCGACTCCGAGGCGCCTTCGCGGACGAAGAGCGGCAGGACCAGCTGCTCGGGCGCGAGCGTGGTCTCGGCGACCATGCTCCGCAGACCCTGGGTCGCGCGGAGCCGCCGCGGCCGGATCTCCGGCAGCGGGACGGACGAGGTAACGGCAGATATATCAGTCACCGGGTTTCGAGACGGTCGCTGCGCGACCGCCTCAACCTCCTCGCTTCGCTCGGACGTCTGTCATCGGCGGCTCATCGGGAGGAGGCCCGCTTCCGGCTCGTCGGCTTGCGCTCGGAGGGCTTGGTCACGGGCTGGCCGGCCTCGATCAGCTCTGCACGGCGGGCGGCTCCGAAGTCGGCCAGCGCGTCAACGAGCACGTCGATGTCGGGCTTCGGCGACAGCACGTCGACCCGGAGGCCGTGCTCCTCGGCGGTCTTGGCCGTGGCCGGACCGATCACCGCGATCACCGTCGACGGGTGCGGCTTGCCGGCGATGCCGACCAGGTTGCGCACGGTCGAGGACGAGGTGAAGACGACGGCGTCGAACTTGCCGGTCTTGATCGCGTCCCGCACCGGCGCCGGCGGCGGCGCCGCGCGGACGGTCCGGTACGCCGTGACGTCGTCGCACTCCCAGCCGAGGTCGATCAGGCCCGCGACGAGGTTCTCC
The DNA here is from genome assembly GCA_017354415.1 of Nocardioides sp. Taxonomy (GTDB): domain Bacteria; phylum Actinomycetota; class Actinomycetes; order Propionibacteriales; family Nocardioidaceae; genus Nocardioides. The sequence goes on along the minus strand of JAFMQY010000074.1, from coordinate 7,435 downwards.
GTGGCGATGTCGGCTCGCGGCAGGAAGACCCGGTTGATCGGGTCGAGCAGCTCGTCGTACTCCGGCCATTCCTCGAGCAGTCCAGCCGCGGACTGCTCACCATTCGGCACCAGGTCGGCGCGCAGGCCCCAGTCGGAGATCGCGGCCGCGGTCTTGTCACCGACGGTGGCGATCTTCAGCCCGGAGAACGCGCGGGCGTCGAGGCCGTACTCCTCGAACTTCTCGCGGACGGCCTTGACGGCGTTGACGCTGGTGAAGGCGATCCACTCGTAGCGGCCCTCGACCAGGCCGCGGACGGCCTTGTCCATCTGCAGCGGGTTCCGCGGGGGCTCGACCGAGATGGTCGGCACCTCCTCGGGCACACCGCCGTACCCGCGCAGACCGGCCGACAGCGAGCCCGCCTGCTCCTTGGTGCGCGGCACCAGGATCCGCCAGCCGAACAGCGGCTTGGTCTCGAACCACGAGAGCGCCTCGCGCATCGCGACCACGTCACCGACCACGGTCACCGCGGGCGGCGCCATCCGGGCGGCACGGGCGTCGGCCGCGATGTGCTCGAGGGTCGAGGTGACCGTCTGCTGCTCGGTGGTGGTGCCGGTGCGGGTCATCGCGACCGGGGTCTCCGGGTCGCGGCCCGCATCCACCAGCGCGGCCGCGATGTCACCGATGGAGTTGACCGCGGACAGCAGGACCAGGGTCGGGGAGTCGACGTACCGGCTCCAGTCGACCTTGTCGCCGGCGGTGACCACGCTGACCTCGCGGTGGTCCTTGGTGGTGAGCGGGATGCCGGCGTACGCCGGGACGGCGGATGCCGACGAGACGCCGGGCACGATCTCGAAGCCGAGGCCGGCCTTGGCACAGGCAGCGGCCTCCTCCGGACCGGAGGCGTAGACGAACGGGTCGCCGGTCATCAGCCGGACCACGCGCAGGCCGCGCTTGGCCTGCCTCACGACGACCTTGGCGCGGGCGGCATGCGTGAGCGGCTGGCCGTCCTCGCCGAACCCACCGTCGACCAGCTCGGGCCCGCACTCGGCGCCCTCAGGCCTGCCGAGCAGCGCGCGGACCATGGCGGGATGCTCCGGCGACTCGGTGATGATCACGTCGGCGGCGCGGATCAGGTCGGCGGCGCGCACGGTCAGGAGGCCGGGGTCACCCGGCCCGCTCCCGACGAACGCCACCCCTCCACGGGGCGCGGGGCTGGTCCCTCGTCTGGTGGACGAGGCGGTCTCGGACTTGGCCCGGTGGGCTCGCGTCATGCGTCTTGCCTTTCGCAGTCGGTCACCGGCTGGTCGTGCGGTGTCCTCGGCTGTGTCTCCGTCAGATGTCCTGCCCCCTCGTCGAGCATCAGCACGGCAAGGCGGTCGCCGACGCCGGCGGCGTCGGCCGGGTCGCCGGTGGCGGACATCCGCACCGCCAGCGTCCCGTCGGGCGAGAGCGCTGCCGCCCTCACCCAGAGCTCGTCCCCGTGCTCCCCCTCTGCGACCTCGGCGAGGACCCCGATCGGTGCCGCGCACCCGCCCTCGAGCGTGGCCAGCACGGCCCGCTCGGCAGTCACGGCCGCGCGAGTGCGGGGGTCGTCGAGGACGGCCACATCGTCGGTCAGGTCGTCCACCTCCCGGGTCTCCACGGCCAAGGCACCCTGTCCGGGTGCCGGCAGCATCTGCAGCGGATCGAGGACCTCCGTGGCCTCGTCCAGCCGGCCGAGGCGCGCAAGCCCGGCACGGGCGAGAACGATGGCGTCGTAGGCGCCGTCGCGGACCTTCCGGATCCGGGTGTCCACATTGCCGCGGATGTCGGAGATCTCCAAACCGAGGCCGAGGGCGAGCAGCTGCGCGGCGCGACGCGGCGACCCGGTCCCGACGGTGCTCCCAACAGGCAGCTCGGCGAGGGTCAGCCCGTCGCGAGCGACCACGACGTCGCGCGGGTCCTCGCGCTGCGGGATGGCGGCCAGCGCGATCCCCGCCGCCGGGTCGGTCGGGAGGTCCTTGAGCGAGTGCACGGCGACGTCGATGCGGCCGTCGAGAAGAGCCTGACGGAGCGCGCTGACGAAGACCCCCGTGCCACCCAGCTGCGCCAGGGGCTGGCGCGAGGTGTCGCCCTCGGTGGTGATCTCGACCAGCTCGACGCCACGGCCGAGTGCTGCGCGCAGCCGGTCGGCGACCCACTCCGACTGGATGGTCGCCAGGGCGGACGCTCGGGTGCCGAGCCGGATCGTGGTGCTCACGACTGTCCCTCCCCTGGCTCCTCCGGCGGGTCACCGGGCAGGTGCGGCTCGACCGGGCGGGTGACGGCGTCGACCGCCTCCGGGTCGAGCGCGAACAGCTCGGCCAGAGCGGTGGCGTACGAGACAGCGTCTCGGTCGCCCAGCTCCTTGGCGCGGATCGTCGGCTGGTGGACGAGCTTGTCGGCCACCCGGCGCAGCGACTGGAGCAGCTCGGCGCGGGTCGTCTCGTCGAGGGCAGGAAGCCGGCGCTCGAGCCGGGCCATCTCCGACTCGACCACGCCGGTGGCCATCGAGCGCAGGGCGACCACGGCCGGGGTCATGCTGGCCTGCCGGCGGGCGGACAGGAACGCCTCGACCTCGTCGGTCACGATCCCTCGCACCGCCTCGACCTCGGCACCCGCCTCCGAGCTGCGCAGGTCGTCGGCGAGCTCGGCCAGGGTCACCAGGGACACGCCCGGGAGGTCGGTGACAGACGGGTCGATGTCGTGCGGCAGGGCCAGGTCGACCATCGCCAGCGGCCTGCGCGCCGCAGCCACGGCCTCCCGGCTGACCAGAACGCCCATCGCACCGGCACAGGCCATGACGACGTCGGCGGTGGCGATCTCGGTCGTGAGAGCCGTCAGTGGCGCCCAGCGCGCGGCGTACTCACCGGCAAGTCGCTCGGCGCGCTCGGGCGTGCGGTTGACCACGACGACCTCGCCGGCACCACGGCGTACGACGGTGGCGACGGCCAGGCCGGCCATCGAGCCCGCCCCGAGGACGACCACCCGTCGTCCGCGGACGTCCGGGACTGCGCGGTCGAGGGCCGCCGACACCAGGGTCGGTGCCGCGCGGTCGATGCCGGTCTCCGCGTGGGCTCGCTTGCCCACCCGGAGCGCCTGCTGGAAGAGCGAGTTGAGCACCGGGCCGACCGAGCCGAGCTCCTGGCCGAGTTGAAGCGCTTCCCGGGTCTGCCCGAGGATCTGCGCCTCGCCCACGGCCATCGAGTCCAGGCCGGCGGCGACGCGGAACAGGTGCGAGACGGCACCGTCGTCGTAGTGCAGGTAGAGGTGCGGGAGCAGGTCCTCGACCTGGTCCGCGCCCTCCATCGCGGGGCTGAGGAGCCGCTGAGAGATGTCCTCGACGCTCCCGTGGAAGCGGTCGACGGCGGCGTAGATCTCCAGCCGGTTGCAGGTGGCGACGACCGTCGCCTCGGAGACGTGAGGGTTGGCCAGCGCGTCCTCGACCAGCTTGGTGGCGCCGTCGGCGTCCACGGCGAGCTGCTCGAGCAGCGGGATCGGTGCCGAGCGGTGCGAGATGCCGACGACCAGGACGCTCATGCCGGCTCCTGGGCGGCGGACGCCTTCGCGGCCTCCTCGGCCGTGGCCTTGCGCTGCTCGTGGTAGGCGAGCACCTGGAGCTCCTTGGACAGGTCGACCTTGCTCACCGCGACGTGGTCGCCGACGTTGAGGACGGTGGGCGCGAAGTTGAGGATGCTGGTGATCCCGGACTCCACCATCCGGTCCGCGACGTCCTGGGCCGATGCGGCCGGGGTGGCGATCACGCCGATCGCGACCCCGTGCTCGTGGACGATCGCGGCCAGGTCGTCGAAGGGCCGGACCACGACCCCGGCGACCACTTCGCCGTGCCGCTGGCCGTCGGCGTCGAGCAGCGCGACCACCCGGAAGCCGCGGCTGCGGAAGCCGGAGTAGTTCGCGAGCGCGTGGCCGAGGTTGCCGATCCCCACGATGACCACGGGCCAGTCGCGGGTGGCGCCCATCTCGCGGGCGATCTGGTAGCGCAGGTAGTCCACGTCGTAGCCCACCCCGCGGGTGCCGTAGCTGCCGAGGTAGGACAGGTCCTTGCGGAGCTTGGCGCTGTTCACGCCGGCAGCAGCGGCGAGGTCCTCGCTCGAGCACACGGCGGTGCCCGACTCGGACAGGGTGGTGAGCGCACGCAGGTAGACGGGAAGTCTGGCCACGGTCGCCTCGGGAATCTCCCGGGCGGTGTCGGTGGACGTCCGTGCGGTCAAGGCTTTGTCTCTCCAGCCGTGGACCCGGGGTCGACCCGATGTGGGACAGGCCCGGCCCGAGCGGCGACGTTCACTGTATGAGTTTGTGAACGCGAGAACAAAACGGCGGACGGCTCCGTTCGCGATGCGAACCGCTCAGGTGTCAGGCACCGGCTCGCTGTGGGGCCGCCGGCTGTGTGGTGCCCGTGCGTGACGACGAGTCGGCGTTGGGCACCAGGTAGACCACGAGCGCCTGGGAGACCAGTCCGATGGCCGCCACCGTGAGCGACTTGTTCCAGTGGCCGGCGTTCACCCACGCGACGGTCAAGGTGGTGGTCGCGGTGATCTGCGTGGCCCACCACTTGCGGGTCGGCCTCCAGTTGGTGTTACTCATCGGAGTCTCCCGGGTCCGATCGTCATCTCGTGCCTGAGAGGACGTCCCAGGACCGCATCTGATACGTCGCGAGGTTGATGCCGATGCTGGGCAGTCACCCGCCAACTCGGATCAGCCTTGTGCGAGTGCGGTGCGGAGGCGGGCGGGGTCGACCCGCCAGTAGTCGTGCTGTCTGCCGTCGACGAAGGTGACCGGGACCTCGTGTCCGAAGCGACGCTCGAGCTCGGGATCGTCGGCGATGGAGACCTCGGCGTAGGACTCCCCCAGCTCGGCACACACCTGCCGGATCAGGACCCGGGCGTCGTCGCACAGATGGCAGCCCGGGCGGCTGTACAGCAGCACGCGGGGACTGCTCACTCCAACAACCCCAGGGAACGCCGGCGCTCCATGCCGCGCACCCTACCTCTCTGCACCTTGCCGGTGACGGTGATCGGGATCTCGTCGACCAACTCGACGCGCGACGGCTGCTTGAAGCGGGCCAGACGCGTGGCGCAGTGGGCCCGGACGTCGTCCTCGACCGTCTCGGACCGCGACCCGGGCTCCGGTACGACGTACGCGACGACCGCCTCGCCGGTCACCGGATCCTCGACGCCGATCACCGCGGCCTCCGCGACCGACGGCACCTCACGGATGACATCCTCGACCTCGGCCGGGTACACGTTGAAGCCGGAGACGATCACCAGGTCCTTGATCCGGTCCACCAGGAACAGGTCACCGCTCTCGTCCAGGAACCCCACGTCGCCGGTGCCCCACCAGCCGTCCTCGTCGGGCCCGTCGTCGCCGTCGGGCCAGTAGCCGCTGAAGACGTTCGCACCGCGGATCCAGATCTCGCCGGCGTCGTCACCCTCGGGCGCGTGACCGACCTCGTCGCGAAGCGCGACCTCGATGCCGGGCAAAGCCGCGCCCACCGAGCCGGCGTGGAGCTCGCGGCTGCACAGGGTGCTGGTGACGATGGGGGACGCCTCGGTCAGGCCGTAACCCTGGTGCACCGGGATCCCGGCGGTGGCGGTGAAGCGCTCGATCAGCTCCGGCGAGACGGGCGCCGAGCCGGAGAGCATCAGCCGAACCGGGCCGAGCCGCTCGCGCAGGTGGTCCTCCTCGATCCAGTACGCGAACACCGGCGGCGCGACCGGCACCACACTGATCGCCTCGTCGTCGATCAGGTCGAGGGTCGCCCGCGGGTCGAAGCGTTCGACCAGCACCAGCTTGGCGCGGTGGCGCAGGACGTTGCCGAGCACTCCGTTCAGTCCGTAGACGTGGAAGAGCGGAAGCACCCCGAGCACCACGTCGTCGCCGCGGATCATCGGCGGCTCTACCTCCGCCGCCTGGTCGATGTTGGCGATCAGGGCCCGGTGGGTGAGCATCGCAGCCCGCGGCCGGCCCGACGTACCGCTGGTGTAGAGCAGGCACGCCAGCTTCTCCGGGTCGGGCAGTGGCGGCACCGGTCGCGGCGCCACGGCGCGCAGCGCGGCGTACGCCTGCTCGCCGTCCTCCGGCTCGGCGCCCACGACGTAGACCCGCGGGTCGTGGGACCGCTCGACAAGGACGGCGTCGATCTCGTCCGTGTCGCCGGCGCGTGCGGCCTGCACCAGCCGTACGGCGTCGCGCACCGTCGCGACCGTCTCGCGGTCGGCGACCACGACCCGTGACCCGGAGTCGGCGATCATCCGCGCCAGCTCTCCGGGGGTCGAGCGGGGGTTGACCGGCACGGCCACCACCTGTGCCCGCAGCACACCGAGATACGTGGTGATGAACTCGATGCGGTTGCCGATCGCGAGCAACACGCGTTGCCCGGCCACGATCCCCGCTGCGCCGAGGCCCGTCGCAACCCGGGCGACCTCCTCCTCCAGCTGTGCCCACGTGACGCTGCGTCCGCCGGACTCCACCACGGCGAGCGCATCCGGGCGGTCCAGGGCTGCCTCTGCCACGAGCGTGGACACGTCGCGGGTGGTGGGCATGGGGGCGATGATCCCACAGCGAACAGAACGGCAGCCCGCTCGCGGATAGGCTTTGCGCCGTGACTCCCGAGACGGGCCGGAGGCGACTGAACCTCAAGCTGCGCTCGACTCTCGCCGGCGAGGCCGCCGCGGCGGCCGCCGATGTGGAGAGCGCTCTGGCCATGCCGCCCGACCCTCGGGCGGCCGCGTTCTTCGACCTGGACAACACGCTGATGCAGGGCGCCAGCATCTTTCTCCTGGCGCAGGGCCTCTACCGACGCCAGTGGTTCACCACCCGGGAGCTCCTCTCGGCTGCCTGGAAGCAGGCGTACTTCCGGGTCGTCGGTGTCGAGGACCCCGACCACGTCTCCGACGCCCGCACCTCGGCCCTGTCTATCATCACCGGCCACAGCGTCGACGAGCTCAAGGATCTCGGCGAGGAGATCTTCGACGAAGGGATGGCACACCGGATCTGGCCCGGCACCCGCGCTCTCGCGCAGCTTCACCTCGACCAGGGTCAGCGGGTCTGGTTGGTGACCGCCGCCCCGATCGAGATCGCCGAGATCATCGCTCGTCGGCTCGGGCTCACCGGTGCCCTCGGCACCGTGGCCGAGCACGTGAACGGCGTCTACACCGGCCGGCTCGTCGGCGAGATGCTGCACGGCCCGGCCAAGGGCGAGGCGATCAAGGCCCTGGCGGAGCGCGAGGGACTCGACCTCGCTGAGTGTTCGGCGTACTCGGACTCGTTCAACGACGTGACCATGCTCTCGATGGTCGGCGACCCGTGGGCGGTCAACCCCGACGCCAAGCTCCGCGGCTACGCCAAGGAGCGGGGCTGGCCGATCCGCGACTACCGCACCGGCCGCAAGGCGGCCCGGGCCGGGGTGGTCGCC